>JAJZXF010000001.1 GCA_021802485.1 Actinomycetes bacterium
CGGTGTGACTGTTCCAGAGACGGTCCCAGAGTAATCCGAATTACTGCCTGAGTTCGCAACGTATGCCCACTTGCCGTTCGGGGTGATTGCTATCGCACCAGGTCCCGGGCCCGTGCGGATCGGCCTGCCCGGCTTTCCGGTCATCAGGTTTACCGGCGTGACGGTATACGCATCGACGACCTTGACCGAGCCTGGAACGACCGCCGCACTACCTGAGGCCGGCCGCGGCGCGAACTTCATAGTCATCTTTCCCATGTCCGCGACATAGGCCCACTTGCCGTTCGGCGTGATCGCTATTGCAAACGGGCCCATCCCGACACGGATCGGTTTGCCAACCTTCCATGTCACGAGGTTGACCGGAATCATCGTAAAGCCTGGAGTGCTACCCCAGCCAGTATCGGCCACATATCCCCACTCACCGTTCGGGCTCGTCGCCATAGCGTAGGAAAGCCGGCCTACTGGAATCGTCCGGATGACCTTGCCGGTTGCTGCGTCAACCGCGCTCACCATAAACGAGGCCGTGTTCACCGTGTAGACGATTACCCTGTAGGCGATAGCAACTCCGGGAATCGCTCCCCCAGCAACCGGCGCCGACTGCGCTCGCTGCGCCACCTCCGAATGCGCACTTGTGACATTAGCGTTCGAGGAGCAACCTCCCGCGCAAATACCCGCAATGATGACTACTGCTGTGGCTAATGCACGCCAGCGTGGCGCCGACGTCACGATGACTGCACCTCGCCAATACCGGATATCCTCGCCCGCATTTTACGCCTCTCACGCGGAGCCACAGCGAGAGCAGTGACTCCCGACCTATCCCGTGGCACGCACGGACTTCTCCAAGACGCGCGGTGCCCGCTCAGTTCGGTTTCACTGCCGGTGCAGTCTCGGTGTTTGTAGTTGCCTGTAGCGGTATCGGGCCTCCTCCGCCGCCAAGCATCTGATCAAAGTACGGGGGTGCGTTCCACATGAGCGTCGGATCATACCTGTAGGTGAGGCTTGAGAAGCCCGACCTGCACCAGCTGAGCGGGGCTGTCCACGCCGGACTGCGCTCGCCCATTGGCTCAGCATAGTTTTGAATGATTGAGCCATTCACGGTCAGGTTTCCGAGACTTCCCGACCACCCTGTCTGGACTGTGTCAGCCGAGAACAGCTGCGAGAACCAATTCCCCACACCTGCCGTGCAGCCATTCAACATCCGCCCTGTGCCAGAGCCGTAGTTTTGCAACATAAAGCCATGGTGCACAGCGAGTATCGCTGCGTCGATATTCGTGATCTGGCTGGATGGTGTGTAGCTAGCCCATGCGCTCTGGCTTCCGCCTGGCGCAGCAAACGGCGCAAGCGGCGTCTCGGGCGCGGTCCAGTCAAGCAAACCATCTCCACCGTCCTGGACTTTGTCGAAGAAGTCGGTGAACATATCCCCAGTTCCATACCAAGCATCCTGGACCCACTCCAGCGGGTTTGTAAAGCTGGCGACTGCCCGCCAAGACTCAAAGCTCGGGAACGGCATCCACCAACCACCGGCGGAGCTGTTGCAGGTGGAGCCGCCACCGCTGATACACATGTAACCGTCAACCGGCAGGATATCCAGAGCGGCGTCTGCTGGGTTCGGAATCCACGTCCTCGCGGTGCACCAAGACACAGATACGCTCCAGCTGTTACCATTTGTATTACATGGGTAACTGAAGGAGATCCACCATCCGTCTGGGCCCAACCACTCGTCGTCATTGCTACCAACGGTAACTGTCCAACTCTCAGCACCGGTAAAGCTAGTGTTGTTCTGATCCGCGTTGCCGCCCTCGCCGTTGATCGGGTTGTCGTTGTCGCCTTCCATGGTCCAGTTGCCGGGGTTTTCCCATGTTCCATCCGGGCTGTTCAACACACCGGCTTCATCGAGACTCGAGTCCGCGAACTCGTCGTCAACGGTCGTAGTGTTCATTGCGTTCGTGTTGCCAGATACATACGGCACGAGGCTGAGCACTATCTCCAAGACGTAGATCACGAGCCCGACGGTCTTAGTCCACCAGGATGTCCAAACGGAGACTATTCCGCTGATCGCCCCCTCCAACGTGGAGACGATGCCGTTGATGAAAGCCATGATCAAAGTGTGGACAAATCCCGGGAGCCCGTTGAGTGAGTTGCTGAGGTTACCCAGCCAGGCGTTTACTTGATTCCACAACAGGCCGAGCAACATTCCGAACGGGTTAGCGATCCAGTTCAGCCAGTTGTTGATGAACGGGGGCAGGCTGTAGCTCACTGGATTCACGGGGTGGTCGATAAGGACATAATTCCTTGCCAGCAATCCGAGGGATGCAGCGCAACTCCCCGGTACCGGTGCACCCGGCGCGTGAACACACGAGCCATTACCAGTGGAGCCCGTATACGTGATATTCCCCGCAACAACGACGTTGTTCTGGGCCGCGACCGTTAGCTTATAGCCGTCCAAGAGCGTGCTAGGAAGGATGATCGCGTCACCAGCGTTGCATGTGTCTCCCGTAGTGCTGGCACCATACTCAGACTGCACGGAGTTCTGGATTGGGTTTGACCACGTGTAGCCATTCACAGTGCACTGATCAGAAGCAAGGGAGTTGTTCTGCCACTTGTTCCCCGACGGGAGGTCGGTTCCCGGAGGACCCGTCCCGGTCCCGTTCACTGTGACTGATGACGGCTGCGGCGGGTACTGCGATGACGGCACTGGAGTGACGTTTGGATCACCTTGCACGTAGATCAAACCGCCCGGAGGCAGCGGCACGTTCGTTCCAACACATCCAGGTTGCGAATGGTTGTTCGGATCGAGCGGCGTCACGGTCATCGTGTTGCCGTTGAGCTGGAACACTGTCGGGCCCGTGTACTGGCAATTCCCTGAAGCCGGAGCGGCATTTACAACCGGCGCCATCGTGGTTGGGAATGGCACCGGAGCCTGCAATATCGGCGAGCTACTCGGATTCGGCGGGCCAAACGTCGGCGTACCGTTCTGGGCGCTGCTCGGACATAGGTGCGGTACGTTATAGGTTATACCTGCAGCTTGGACGCTGGTCTGGCTGCTGTTGAAATGTGTCCAACCATTCGGGACTTGTGCTCTACCACCAAGGGGAACACCCAGCCGAACCACGCTGTTGAACTGCGGATTGCCGCATATGTAAAGGGCATCGTTCGAGCCGATCGGGCCGCTGATGTCCTTCGGATTCAACGCGTACGCATGAACACCTGGAACATTTTGGAATGTGTTAACTTGGCAGTCATCGGTATCGGGTCCATACCCGGAGCCTGAGTAGCCACCATCCCCGTCGAGATCACCTGTGTCGCCGGCGCTTCCCTCACCGCCCCCCGTCACCAAGCCGCTGATCCAGTCCAGGATGCTGTCCATTGTGGTCCCCTCAATCTGCGCATCACGCCCAGTCAGTGGGGCGGAGCCGTCGAGGATGTTTTGCTGGTAAGCCGTGTAGTTGCAGCGGAACTGCGCAAGGTCGAACGCAGCCTGGTTGGCTCCACCAGCGATCGCTGGAAGTCCAAGATGCAAGCTGCCATTGAACACCTGTGGAATACAGCCGCCAAGGTCCGCGTAGAACTGCGAATAGATAAGGCCCCACACGGCGTTCAGCACGTAGGGCAACGCTGATGCGATCGCATTCAGAACCGTCGCCATGAGCCCACCTATGTACTGTCCGAGGATACCCAGGATGCTGAAGTTATACTGACCTGTCGCGAGTAGGTTTGCTGAGCAGTTGTAGCGCTGCGGATCAGCGGCGTTCGTGTTCGTGAAGTATGCGTAGTTCAGCAAGGTGTTCTGCTGTATCTGCACCGTCACAGTGCGGACGATCTTCGTAGGCGCGGTGCCAGCTTCGCCGCTAGAGATCAGGGTGATCTCTCCCGTCGTCTGCGACAGCTTGACCGTGTAGGTCACTTCCTCATTTGTCGGTGGGCCTGAATTCGGAACCGGTGTCCATGCTCCCTGTGGCTGCCCCGTCGGATTATTCGCGCACGTGTTTGGCGGGTAGTAAAGTGGTGCTGGAGGGTTCGGCGTACATGTTGGGGTACTGTACGCGAGGTACGGAAGCGGAAGGCCAGCAGGCGGGTGTGTGTAGTTGTTCATGAAGTCCGCGACGCCTGCTTGGGCAGCAGACAATGCTGCCTGAGCGTCCTGCTTCTCCACCGAGACAGGCAGGTGCTGGCTCGCCTCCGTGAACACGATCAGTGGCACCAGCGCAAGGAGCATCAATACGCCTAGGACGATGATCATCGCCTGGCCTTTTTGCCCGGTGAAAGGAACTCCGAGGATTCTCTCCTCGCGCAGCCGCGCTATTGCCTTGTGTACCTTATTGGGTATTCTCATTGCCCTTGCACCCCTTGCCTAGTGCGCCCAACGAATACGACAGCAGCATTCTTCGCTACTTGATTCCCGGTACCAATAAATAGCCCCAACCGCCTATCGCGGAAAGTATACACCGATAGATTACCATTCGCCTCGCCACCGCCGGTCACCATGGCTGCCCCGGACAGGTTTGGCCCAGGTTAGCGCCAGGGCAGGCCGCGAGGAACTGAGTGGCGGTCTGCTGCGGTGACAGCGGGTAGTTGTATACCGACACCTGTGCTATGTCGCCCATGAATCTGTACCAGTAGGCACTGCCGTTCCAGCCCACCGACACGTTTCCAGAACTCGTGAAGGGTGCCATTGGTCCGGTCCAACCTGGGTTCCCGACCGGCGTGGTGCTTACGAGCTTGCCGTCCACGTAGAGGCTGAACTGGTTGGCGGTGATCGGCGTGTACTTCACACCCGTCCAGGTTGCCACGACGAAGTGCCACTGGTTAGTGGCCAAGTTCACGCCGTTGTCCACAACTCCAATCGGTGGATAGCAGTTCCCATCCAGTATTGCGAACGGCTGGCCCCCTGATGCCATATTCAAGCTCAGGCCTCCATTACAGCCGCCGAGACTTCCTCTTGCCGAAAGTATCGTCGCCCAGCCCTGCGGGGTCGTGCCCGTCTTGATCCAGGCGGCAATTGTATAGCTAGTCAGATTCGACTGCTTCATGTTCGTCGACATGTACCCGCCGGTCTTATCCGCCCACGAGTAGTCCCCGACGTAGTCCGCCCATATGAAGTCCGGGTTCCAGTCCGCCCAGGAATAGTCCGGCCCAGTAGTCCAGTCCGCCCAGGAATAGTCGGCACCCACCTGAAGATCCTCTGCTGGATAGTTCCACGGCTCGTCGGCCCAGTCTGCCCACCAATAATCCTGCTCGGTCCAGTACCAGTTCACCCACCCGCAGTTCCAGCTCCAGTTGTTGCCCCAGCACCGCCACTGCTGAACCCACCGGCAATACCCGTCCCAGGTGTCAGGACAGTTCCAACACCCGTCGTAATTGCCTCCGATGTTTCCACCAGGGAAGCAGTTGTTCGTGTCGTTGTACTGATAGTGGATCTGCCACCAGGCGGGACCGTTGATATCCTGGTCGGGCTCGCCATCGCCATAGTTCGGCCAACCCCCGTTGTACCAGGTTGGCTCGTCGGAATCTGGCTCGCCGTCGCCATATCGCACATTGGTGTTGTCGACCACGCCCTGGGTCTGATCGGAACCACAAAAGACGCTGCAGCCTTCGTCACCATCGCCGTACTGATTCTCATCCCCGTCTGGGGATCCACCGGGCTTGACGCCGTTCGGCTCGTCATTATCGTTATAGGCGTGCGTCGGCTCGTCGTAGACGCCTTGCTCGGTGTCAGGCTCCGCGTCGCTCGTCGTATTTGGCGCGAAGGACGTCGCTGTCTGGGTGGGGTCACACTTGAGCGGTCCTGGCAATGCGCCGCCTGTCGCTCCCGGCTGGAGCGTGCCCCGGTTGGCATTTCCACTCATGTCCGGCACGATCGTGTTCGGCTGGCTGTTGACGGTAGCTGGCTGGTTCAGAGCCCAGTACGCGAGTGGACTGTCCGCGAGCACCACTGACGAGTAGCACTGCGCTGCAGGCGGCACGGACGAGGCCGCAACATTTGCAAGGTAGATCCTATTGTTAATGGAGGTGGAGGGATTCGCGTTAGCGGTCCCTCCGTTGGAGGGAACTACCCTGGTCTGCAGATGTACCCCAACGCTCGCGACACTCCCCGGCGCAACCGCACCGTTTGTGCCAGAAACTTGCAGCTTGGTTCCGGTTACATCGTAATACGTAAACAACGGTGACGTTGCGACTACGTTTCCCGTGTCGGTCAAGACCTGTGTAGGTGTTGACACGGGAATGCCTGAAATGTTCGGCCCGGCCTGGTTCACCGTGGTGACACCTGGGCCAGCGGGGCAGGTTGTGATGGACTGTGTCGGAGGCGTCGCCCTGCTCGCCGCGGTGACATGGATCCGATAGGTAGGCCGGCCAGCCTGATTGGTAAGGTAGACGTAGACCATAGCTGTCTCGGGCGTCGATGGCGATGCGGGAGTGGGAAGGCTCGCCTCGAAAACCGCTGCGTACGGGCACGCGAGGAAGAAATTGACATTAGACGTCGAGGTGCCAACTGGCCCACCTGGCGTTCCTACCGTGTTTACCGTGACAGCCCGCATCGCCTTTGCGAGCGCGGTCTCTATGGTCTGACCGTCATTTTGAGCCGTCGCAGCTGACGAGGAGCGGATCCCTTGTGTCTGCATCATCACTACAACGCCCGCGACAGCACCGATGATGAGAGCAAAGATCGCCATAGCAACGACGAGCTCCACGAGAGTCGTCCCAACTACCCCTCCATAGCCACCACGCCGCCGCCGGTTGACGTAACTCATCCGCGACCCGCTGCCTCCACCCCTCAAACCACCAGAACTTCGCTTACGCTCCACGCAAGCCCCTCTCATCAGCATAACTGGTCCTCACAAGTCCGCCACCCTTGCAAGGAAACCACGACACCCGCACATTAGATTACTGACTCTTCGCTGCAATTGCAAGCTATCGATAGAGGCAATCAATCAACGCTTATCCAAATATCCAAGTATAGGAGTATAGCATCGCCGACTGGATGCATCTACACGCGTTGTCAAGAAAATACCACGAGCGGCCCAGGAACCCGTCTCCACTCCAGTAGCACTCGCCCGCCCGGACGCTAGCAATGTCTTATCGCACTGGCGCCCGCATCACAAGGGGTCGCGGGGTGTCCGGTTTGCAATGCGGGTGCAAGTTGTCTCGCCGTTTACCCCGATGTTCCTGCCCGGACGTCTCCCGGTCGGCTAACAAGCCGCCCTCGGAAGGTGGGCCGAAGTTTGCCCTATCAGTATCGTCATCGAATCGTAACATGGCCGTTCGCATTTCGTCGCTTTACGCGGGCATGATCGTCTATATGGAAGCCATGGAGGAAATGGGGATCTACCCCGCGCTCGGAAAGCGAGACCAGGGATGGCAGCCGGAGCAAGATCAGCCGGAGGCGGGCATGGCGTATCAAGAGGGCCCTTACGACGAAACAGACCTCGCACATCGAGGGGGGCAGGCAGCGGGAGTTGGCAATGGTGGACCTAGTGGGGCTGCGCCTGGGGAAACGGCACAAGACACTTCGCTCGCTGTTCCCGGGGGAGTTTACGATTCGGTGGCTAGCGCTGGGCAAGTTGACGCGGGATCACCTGCGGCGGCCAAAGCTGCAACGCCTCGAGGACGATCAGGCCAGGAGGTCGCGGGCCCTGACAACGATCTCTTCACCTCGCCGAGGTGGCACACCACTTCGAGTGCTCCCGAGGATCCTCAAGTTCTTCTAGGGCTAGGGGTGCGCCACGGAGCACGCCTAGCCACAGGGGCACGCCTGGTCAAAGGAGACCGGAGCGATCTTCTCGTTCTCGAGTCGTGTCACAGCACATGGCTCTTCGATCCGAAGAAGATGCGCTTCCGCCGCATCCTCAAGGGCCTTGACTTGGATGTCCAGCAGGCATCGACCGGGTGGAGGGACTACTTCGGGATCGAGCTGGATCCGGACTCAGAGTCGTTCGTCGTCCTCTTGAACAAGTCTGGGACCCGCTTGCTGCGCTCCTGGCGTCACCTGGAAAACTGCAGGCAGTGCGGGACGGAGTCCACCTCGGAGCTGTCGCTAGCCGAACTCCGCAAGGCCGCTGGCGCCTGAGCCCGCGCCCAAGATAAGCCCGAGAACTACACCTCGTCTAGATCGCAGGCTCATCGCGCCACGATCATCGCGAGTCATGCTTCACCTGCAAATTCGCTGCGTTTGCAGCAGTGGCATCCGGCCTTAATTGGCTGTTCGAGTCGAGCTTCATCAGGAGCGCACTGAAACGCGTCAGCTCGTCAGCGACGAAGGCGGACCCGTGCAACTGCGCCAGAGGAGGAGTTGACTGCGTGAGAAGCAATGGCAGCGCACGCAGGGCGCCACAGCTCAACTCGCCTGGGCTTTCGCAGGAACACCACTACAGAAGTCCAGCGCAGCTGATCGATCCCGAGCACCAGATGCGGCGTCACGTTCACGTTCTCAAGTACCCATACCGGCTCGTCGATAAACCGCCGTGGAGGCGGAGTGACGTCCAACGCCTCGACAGGGACAAGCCCTGATGGCTTGACCACATGCTCCTCGAACTGAGAGCGCGTGAAGTACTCCGGGTGCTCGCCACCTTCGAGGATCCACTCGGTCGCGATGCAAGCAACTCCACCAGGGCGCAACACACGCCCGATCTCCACCATTGCTCTCGCGGCTCCCCCATGACCGCCGAAATGCTCGATCGAGCTGAGCGAGTAAACCACGTCGAAGCTCCCCGTCGGAAAGGGCAGGAGGGTGCCATCCCCGGGGACCGCTCGGAGCACCTCTCGGCGGTATGCAAAAGGAGCAAACCGCTCGGGCGAACGCAAGAGCTCAGGGGATGCCTCCTGCGCACCTCCCTCAGCAAATGCGCCTCGATACAGATCAAGTGCCACCGTAATCTTCGATCGGTTCGCGAAGTAGTAAAGGACGCACTCGTGACCAGCCCCCACGCCAAGAACGCTCGCCTCGGAACCAAGAGCCCCGAGAGTCTCAAGGCCGTAGACGCACTGGGTCCACTCGAAGGCCTTACGGTGGAACCTGTCCTCCCCCTGAGGCATCCCGAGCAGCCGGTTGTACAGCATCCAGGAGGGGTCCTCCCATGCCTCGGGATGGCAGATCCTGTTCAGACGAGGGCCGCGGACCGCCTTGTACGGCGTGCGAACCCGTTCCAGTGCAAGGGTGCGTAACCGATCCCGGTAGGCTCGCACGGACGAGCGTAGTTGTGCTCTGGCATCGAAGGTCCATCGCTGCATGGTGAACATTCTTACTATTGATCTCTGGTTGGTTTTCACACCGTCAACACCTTGCCAGCAGATTGGTGCAGCTACGAACGCCTATACAATCCTTCACCCCGGTCATCTCAACGCGCTAACTACGCGACGAACACAAGCGGTGCGCACCACATCGACCCGCTCACTTGCAAGAACTCACAGAGCGGGGTGCCTCGCAGCGATTCGACAGATCAAGATCAATCCCGCCCACGACTCCGAGCGGGCCGGAAGCGCCTTGGCCAGGCGGGCGAAGTTGCTGGGTTCGCGGACCATGTCGGTGGGGATGGCCAGGATATCTTCTTCCATGGAACAGCCGTGCTGAGCGGCGCGGACTCGCAGTCGTTCGCGCACCCCATCGTCCAGATCCATGATGCCGACAGCTGCCACAGCCTCCGTCCTTGGCTGTTAAGGTTTGCATTCGAGCAGGCCAGAACGGTTCCATCTTGTTCTGTGGACCAAGGCCCAACTTGTCGGCTAGTCGAGCGACTGTGTTCGTGGACACCTCGAATGATCGGAACGCTGAGCTGAACGTGTCTTTCGCACGCGAAGGATGCTTTCATGAGGGTTCCGCCGTGGCCCGCCAAGCTTGGGACCTTGCAAGTCCACGGTCTGCCAAAGGAGTTCGCTCAGGTAGTCTGGTCCCATGTCCCTGGTAGTGCATCTGGCCGTCCTCGTAGGAGCCACCCTGGCAGGCGTACTGATCTTGGAACTCATTGCGATAGCACTACGGCGAGCAATGCCCCAGACGGGCGCAACCCTTGAACGCTCTCTCATAACGAGGGTAAGAGGTCCCGCGAGGGTGATTATAGGTGTCACTGCTTTCGGAATTGCGCTCGCACACCTCGATCTCGGAACGAGGGTGGGCCACGACGTCTCGCACGCTGTGGTGATAGCGATGACGTTTGCGATCGCCTGGCTGCTGATAAGGCTAACTTACGTCCTCGAAGACGTGCTCCTCGACCGCTACAGGCTCGACGTGGACGACAACCTGCGATCACGCAGGATTCATACTCAAGTCCAGGTCCTACGCCGAGTCACGGTAGCTGCGGTGATCGTAGTTGCCTTTTCTGTGGTGCTCCTCAGCTTCTCCCCAGTCCGGGCTGCGGGAGCTGGCCTTCTCGCCTCAGCAGGACTTATCGGAATCTTCGCCGGCTTCGCTGCAAAGCCTGTGACCACGAACCTGATTGCGGGCATCCAGATCGCAATCACGCAGCCCGTTCGGGTGGACGATGTCGTCGTGATCGATGGGCATTGGGGACGTGTCGAGGAGATCAGCCTCACCTACGTGATCGTGCGCATATGGGACCAGCGTCACCTGGTGCTTCCCATCTCCTACCTAGTCACAACGCCGTTCGAGAACTGGACCCGTGACAGCGCGGCCCTCCTGGGCTGGGTACACCTGGAAGTCGACTACAGCGCCCCGGTCGCAGCTATCCGCGACCGTTTGCACGAGGTGCTCCGCAGCTCACCGGAGTGGGACGGAGTGACCTGGAATCTCCAGGTCACAGGAGTTGCCCCTTCCACGCTGCAACTTCGAGCACTCATGAGCGCCCGTGACAGCTCTTCGAGTTGGAACCTCCAATGCAAAGTTCGCGAGGAGCTCATATCATTCCTCCAGGCTGAACACCCGTACGCGCTACCACGCATCAGGGCCGATTTCGATCCGCCTCACGAGGCGCCGCCTCATGAGACCGAGACGAACTCAACGCAGCAGACCCCGCAATAGCAGAACCCAGCGAATCAGACCCGAGCGTTCCCTGATCCACCCCGGGCTGGCTGCTTGCACGGTCGAGTTCGCTATGAATGTGATGCAGGTGGGAAGGCCACCAGTTCCAGCGACCCAGCAAGACCACGGTAGAGGGTACGAGCAGGGAGCGGACTAAGAACGTGTCGAGCAGCACGCCGGTCGCAAGTCCGATGCCGATCTCACGAATAGAGCCCGTCGTGGCGACCGTCAGCACTAGGAACGTCCCCGCAAGAACCAACCCGGCGGACGTCACTGTGGACCCTGTGGAGCCGATGGCTCGCCGGACGGCCACTGCAAGTGGAGCGCTGTGCGCCTCCTCCCGTATGCGGCTCATTACGAGGATGTTGTAGTCCTCGCCGAGCGCCATGAGGAATATGAACATGAAAAAGGGCAGTATGAAGTTGATGCCGCTGCTGCCACCAATGATCACGAATGCCAGCACCGCCAGGCCAAGCGCAGCAAGGTAGGAGAGCCCCACGCTCACGACAAGGTAAAGCGGAGCAATGAGGCTGCGCAGAAGCAGGATCAAGAGCATAAAGATCACAAGCAAGACCACCGGGATGATGTGGAGAAGATCCGACCCGGAGATGGTGCTCACGTCGTACAGGCTCGAGGCCTCACCAGCTACTCCGCTCGCGCTCGCTCCAAGCGCGGCGCCCACACGAGACACGACAGAGCGAACTAAGGGTATCGCTCTCATCGCCTTGTTCGACGTGGGAGCGCCTGCTGTGAGCGACGTGTAGAACTGCAGCGTCCTGCCGTCAGGAGATATGAACGCTCCAGTCGCCCGGTAGGCCTGGTAGGCCGCTCGTGGAACCTTCGATCCCGGTGGTTCCAGGGCTGAAAGGCGCGCCGCAGTCCCCAGCTGGTGGTGAAGCGATACCAGCAGGCCGGACGGCACCGGCCTGCCATTCGGGTCGAGTGGCCCCACCACTGCTCCGAACACCCGCGAAGATGACAGGCTCCGCGTTGCCGTCGCCAATATCTGGGGATCCTTCCAGACGGAGGTCTTGAACCGGAACAACACGTTCGTCGGATTGATGTCCGCTGCTGCAAAGTGCTTGGCAAGCACCGTGGCGCCAATCGCGGAGTTGGTCCCCGACGGAGCACTCGTGGCGCTGTTGAAGCCCGAGGGGGCGTAGGAAAGGTTCGCGAGAGCGAGACCAGCAAAAAGAGCAGTCCCTGCCGCAAGCGTAACAACTGGCCGCCCGACAGCACGTCCCGCAATCTGTCCCCAGATGCCTTCCCGATGGGAGCCCGCAGCAGGGATCTTCGGCCAGAAGACCGACTTGCCAAAGATCGCAAGCAGCGCAGGAAGGAGCGTCAGGTCAACGACGAGCACAATCGCTATCGCAATCGCGAGCCCCGGGCCAAGACCGCGATAGAGACCGAAAGAAGCAAGCAAGAGCGTCAGGAAGGCCAGGATCACAGTGGATCCCGAGAAGACGATGGACTCGCCAACCTTCGTAAGCGAACGCGTTACTGCTAGGCGCGGTTCTAGGCCCCGGCCAATCTCCTCGCGGATCCTAAATATAAGGAAGAGCCCATAGTCGGTGCCCGCTCCGAGCATCAAGACGATCAACATGAACTGCGTAAAGCTGGAGACCTCGACGCCGGCCTTGGCTGCCTCCGCAATTACCGGGCCAGCGATCACGAGAGCCAGGGCCGCAGGAAACAATGTGATGAACGGCGCCAAGAGCCCGCGGAACACGACCAGCAGGAGAGCGATGATGAACAAGATTGAGAGCAGTTCGGTCAGTTTCTGCTGCTTGGATGTCGTAGCACTCGTGTCCACCGCTATCGGGAGCTGGCCAGTGAAGTAGGCCTCAAGTGATCGTGGAAATGCAGAGCGGGATATCACCGAGTCGACCTCATGGACCACCTGGCGAGCCTGGGTCGCGTCCATCGCACCCACGGATGTCTCTACCAGGGACTTGCGTGCCTCTCCGTCAGCGGAGATCCCTTGATCATGCACAGCGCTTACGAAACGCAGGTGGGCTACCGACTCATCCATCCTCGATATCGCTGCTTCATCCGCGGGGGTGAGCGGGCGGCCATTATTCGTCGCTGCGATGATGATCCCCGTGCCCTTGCCAACCCGCTGGAACGACTTGGCAAGCACCGCTGCTCTCACGCTGGGAGCAGACGCTGGGAGGAAGGAGGAGTTCTTGCTCTGCGTAACGCTGCCCAGCGAGGGCAGGAAATGAACGCACAAGACTGAGGTGACGATCCAGAACGCTACTATCGCGTAGCGGAATCGAACCGAAAAGCGGCCCAGCGCAGCGAACACAGATGCTCCTTCTCACTTGTTGGCGAAATATTGACGAACTCGCAATTCACAGATCGCAAGCTATGGACCGTTCGCGCCTAGCGACCAGGACCACTGGACAGGACAGCACACCTGTATACACCTTGCCCGCAAAGAGATACTAAAGCGCCAACAAGCCTTGTCCGTCCTCGTGACGAGCCACGGAGGCCAACGCGCCCCCGCACAACCGTATCCTCGCCCAAAGCTACGAAGCCAGACGCCGCAGGACGCACTCGCGAACCCCACCCAGCTCGACGGAGCGGCCAGCGCTGTCACTCGTCGTTGGTCACGGAACCGCTTGCTCTGTCCCGCTTGCGCTTCGAGCGACGATGCTTCTCGTCCAGACGCCGCTGGCGTGAGGCCGCTGTCGGCTTCGTCGCCCGCCTCGGAGTCTTTGTTTTCAGCCCACCGGCCAGGCGCTCCGACAGCCGTTCCAGGGCAATCTGGCGATTTCTAACCTGCGATCTTTCCTCGGAAGCCACCACGGTAATGCTCTCCCCAAACTGCTCGAGCAGACGTGATCGCTGCCAGGGACCAAGTGACGGCGAGCGGGCTATGTTGAAACGCGCCTCGACGCGAGTACTGGAACGATTGGCATGCTGGCCGCCCGGACCTCCCGTAGTCGAAAACCTCCACTCGATCTCCGACAAGCTGATCGTGAGGCCTCGAGAGACGCGCAAATCTCCACCGAGGATGGACGATCGTACCGGTCGGTTTGGGACAGCTGGCACCGGGGCCATCCCTTCAACCAGCTGACTCCCCGGCACCCTCCGCCGGAGACACCAAGTCAGGCGAACGCATAACTAGAAAGAACACGCCGATTGCCATGCCCGCTAGCCCACAGGCTTCCCATATCGGGGCCAGACCGTTCACGTAGACCCTCTGGCCAAGAAACAACCAGCCCATCGCGGTCGCGATTACAGGCTGTACGACGGTGAGCGTAGGCAGCGAGAGACGCAACGGCCCAGCGTTGAAAGCACTCTGGGTAAGCATTATCGCCGCGATGCCCGTAGCAACAAGCGCATACGGCGGCCATGACGCGACAACATGCACGACCCCGCGGACTAGAAGGTGCCCTGTCAGAGCCGTCAACGCGGCTGTGTACGCAAAGGCGATCGCTGCCCCAATCGCGAGCAGGACTGCAGCTTGTGGTCGAGTTAAAGCACGTGCCGCTATTACAGTCGCTACCACTGTCACGATCACGGCCGCGGCCAGCGCAATGGAACTGGATGCAGAGGGGAGCTCGCCATGAAGGGTCGGCCGGGCAAAGGTGAGGAACAAGGCCACGCCAAGTCCAACGAGTCCCGCCATTGCAAGCTCGTGGAACGTGATACGACGATGGTCGAGAAATGCCCCGACCCACAGAGCAACCAGCAATCCGGTCACAAGGAGTGCCTCGACGAGCGCGACAGCACCCATTCTCAACGCCAGGAACTGGAGTGCGAAACCGGACGCATCAAGCACGTTTCCAATCTGCCACCTTGGCTCGCGAAACAGCTTGATCAGCAGACCGGGACGCATCGAAAGCTCTTCGGGCTGGCGAACAGCGGCATGGTGCTGCAAGGCGGTAGCAACCCCATAGCACGCTGCCGAACCAAGCGAGAGCGCTATCGAAACCACCAGGGAAGATGCCACCACGCTACGCTCGCACGAGCAGCTGCACAGTGTCCATCTCTGCGGCTATCCCACTGCGGATCTGCGAAGGTCTGGCTGGTCGGCAGCCCTCGATCTCCAGCACGCCCGGAGTTTCTCTCACCTCCGATATCACCTTACGCACAATGCACATGAAGGCACGGCATCGTGGACACAAGCCCGGATGATCCCGAAAAGCCGGCCCTCTACACCAACGAGTACCTGGCGTGTGTACTTCGGGCACGAGATGAGGTGGAAGCCGAAGAGCAATTCGGATCGGTCATCGCCGCGCCGAGGGCGCTCGTGCCTCCGGTGACCCCCACCCAAGCCCCCAGACGTTCACAGGTTCGTGGTTTGCTCATGCAGAGTCCGATGACGCCCGAAGCAGTACAAGAGTTCGCTGCCATGCGTCAGTGACAGATGACTGGTGGTATGAATCCCGACGGTCACAGCGAAATCCGGCGCTTCCATGACCCGCCTAGGAATAGCGCACGATGTTGGTTGAGACTCGAGCGTTCGACACCGCTGAGCGAAGCGACTCCACGTCCTCCACCGGGATGCTCTCGTCGAGGTCTCCATAGAGCCCCAACCACGGCGCCTGCAGGTCCCGGGGCATCGCCACCAGCGGTGGCATCCCAAAGCGACCCTCAGCAACCCCACCTCCGCAAGAGCTGACCGCCGCTCCAAGCGGATACCGTGTGCCAGCAAGGAAAGCAACCGTCCCACCCATGCGGAACCCGACAAGACCGACACGGGAGTGCGCAAACCGATCCCGGACAGGTGCCCAAGGGTTGCATCGAGATCGCTGACCAGTCCGTCTTCAGTCAGGGCCTGCATGTGTGGCATGACCTTGCTGAAGTCCCCGTAGTCGACGTCCGGATCGCCGCTGCGATGGAACAGATGACCGGCTACTGCGCGATATCCGACATCGGCAAACCGCCTCGTCACGTCCTCGATGTGGCCGTTAGCCCCGAATGCCTCCTGGATCACCGCCACAGCAGCCGAGGCAGGCCCATCCGGCTCTGCTTCGTGAAGGGCCATCTCCCCGTCGACGGTATCCAATCTCAACGTCGTTGCAACCACATCCTGCTTCATGCCCTCGCTCGTCATAGCTCCCGCTCGATCAGAGTACGACCTCCTGGTTGTAGATGAGTGGGACGTGCTGGACACCGGCGAGTTGGACCCCGCCGTTGGGCTGGTCGGTGACAACTGGTCGCCCATGGGCAACACCTCCACGCCAGACGGATCGGCCAACCCTGACGGCCAAGTAGCTGTCATGAACTATCGATGCGCGCTCCTGGTGGCTGGTTCCTCCGACTGAGTGCAGCTGGCAGACGATCAGCTCTTTGTCGACCTGGACCTTTGCGAGGCGCGGCTTCCGTCGGTGAGACGATCGTCGAGATCACCGCCAAGCCTCATCGAGGCTGCGAGAAGTCCACGGCCCGCTACGCAGTGGCCACCATCCGCTTCCTCAACATCGGTGCCTGCTACTAGCTGAATCCAGGACACCGGACATGGTGATCAAGTCCACGTGATGCAAGAGGCGTCCTTCGCCGAATAGTGCAGCACGAGGTTCGTGCCGGAATAGGTGATCTCCGCATCAGTGAGCTTCTCACAAAGAGCTATAGTTACGCGGGTGCGCCTGGGTGCGGAGAGTGGGTCGATGCAGATGTGGAGCGCACTACCGGTCATCTCGACCACGCGTGTTCCCCAAGAAGCGCGCACGCTTCGCAGCGCAGTTGTCGCGGGCGCGACCCGCTCGCCAATCACACCCTTGTGCTGGTGGGTCAGTTGAGTTGATTCTCATACATTTCGTTGATCACGTCTGAAGTCGAAAGCCCAGCGCTTTCTGGAGACTTAACCCTGATCACGGCCGAATGTCAGCGGTGGACCCGGCTGCTATGTCAGGTGTCCTGGAGTCAGTGAGGACGCAACGCCCGTGTACTCGTCGGAGGCGCGATACGGCAGGGCAACCGACGAGTACATTGGCTTCCCGGATGCCGCCCGTTGAAGGCCGCGGAGGTTGGGTAAAACGACAGAGTTCGACCCGGCGCTCGGGACTCGATAAGCGACTACCACCCGGCGTTATGCCATGGGTTGGCTGGGGAGTTTGGGGGCTTTCTTCGACTCGGCCCGGCATCATGGGAGGCAGGCACCCAGATTGGGCATTGGCTGCTACACTGTAGCGTGATGAGTTCACCCACCAACGTCCGGTTTCCCGATCCGCTCGACAAGCGTCTCGCCGGCTATGCCCGCCGGGTCGGCGTGAAGAAGTCAACGGTCGTGGTCGGGGCTCTACGGGAGTGGCTACGCATGGAAGCCCATCCTGGGATCGTCTTCGTCAAGACCGTTACCGGAGAACGCCGCGCGGCAGTTGCGGTCGGCCCGCAGGTCTGGAGCATCGCCGAAGCCTGGCAACAGCACCCGGCTGGCCAACGCAACCCAGCCGACGTCGCCGCCACCCTTGGGTTGACCGAGCGCGATGTACAAACCGCATTGGCTTACTGGGCCGAGTACCGCGACGAGATCGACCAGTTGATCGACCGGCACCACGCAGACCAAGACGACGCGCTCGCCGCCTGGGAACGCCGCCGAGCGCTGGATGCCGTCTGAGCATCCCCGGATCCGCTACCTCCTCGACGAGCACTACCCAGGCTGGCTCGCGAACGCCCTGACTTCCGACGGGATTGACACCGTCGCTTTGACCGCCCACCGCCCCCAGCTGCGAGGCCTCGATGACCGGGCGGTTCTCGAAGTGGCAGTCGCGGAAGGGCGCGTGGTGGTAACCGAGGACGTGAGCACCTTTAGCGCGGCCATCGCCATGATCGGCTCACATGTGGGCGTTATCTTCTGCCATCACCCCCGCTTTCCCCGTACCAGACCGGGCCTGGAGAGGCTACGTCACGCCTTGGTGCAACTGGCCGAGCAACCTCCTGTCGGTCTCGGCCAACGCCCAATCGAATGGTGGCTTGCCGTGCCGCCCGACGTCTGAACATCGACCGCCGCGCCGTATCAGAACGATGAAATGATGCGTATGCGCGGCGTTCCCGGCCACGAAGCGACTGGAGCGTGTCGTCTGAAGGCCAAGGATCCTTCGTCGCACCCTGTCGTTCGACAAGAAGCCCCGGCCGGTCCGCGTCGTAGGAGATATGCGCGGCATCGAGCACAAGACCAAGCAGAAGCGTCGTAAATCATCTCGGCCGCGAGGGCCAACATGGTCGGTCCGTCCTTTCGGTGCAAACGGAGGTTGACCGGGATCGAGATCGTCATGCCACCCCATCTCGGCTGGAGCCCGACGGTGAGCACCACCAGGTTGAGGCCGCGCGCGACCCCGACGCGCTTTCTCGTCGATCTCAGCGCATCGCGCCAGCTCCCTGCTCCTTCCACCTTCGGGCCGTTGCGGTGGAACAAGGTGTCATCGAGGTAGAGCGTGACACGAGAGGGGTCAGGCACCAGCGCGACCACAAGCTTCGCGAGTGCAAAGAAGCAGGCCGTGAGCGACCAGGAGCCGGCCCGGACGAGGCGGTGATAGGCATCGTGCGCGCCTCGGGTGGACGGGTCCATCACATCGACCATCGAGACGATGGAGCGCCGTGCGGTCACAAGCGCCCAGGCGGACATGAGCTCACAGAACAGCCCGAAGGATGGCGCGGTGAACGCGCGAGCTCACGGTGTCGAGCACCGCGCTCCAGGCCTTCTCGGGCGTGCTCATGACACTCGCCGCTGGCGGCGAGCAGCGAGGCGGGCGGTCAAGGCAGCGATGCCTGCATCAGCGAGCGCGTCGAGCTCTCTTCGGGCAAGGTCATAGCGGGCGAGCGCGGCCCTCACCTCCTCGATGCGAGCCCCAGTGAGGCTGAGCGTCCCGGTCCTGCCTGCTCTTGGGTACGCGAGCGCTGGGCTCTCGTGTACATCACCGCTCGCGCAACGACAGTTCGGCTTCCCGCAGCGGCGTCGAAGCGTGTAAAGCGAGCCCCTCAGCATCACGAGGCCATCCTCAGGATGTGCTTGGATCGGCATCTTGTCCTCCTATCTGTTGGCGATTTACCAACAGATAGTCAAGCACAGCTGTGCTGAGAAGTGGTGGATTGTACGTGCAGATGCCGCTACAGGAGGTGAGCGTCAGAGGGTTGATAGGGTCTCAAGAGTGCGAAACTCGACCAACTCTGACTAAGCAGTATTGATATAAGAGCGCTCGACAAATCGACGTTCGTCACAGTCCACCGTGCCACCCCTCCATACAGCTCGAAACTGGTCCGCCGCCGCCCGCAAGGTCTGCCGGACGTCGGCCAGGTCCTTGTTATCCACGGAGTCCTCCGACTGGGAAAGCAGGCTATTCAAGGACGGTCCTCAGGTCTGCAATGAGAGCGATCAATGATCCTGCGATCGTCGTCGGATCCTCCGCCGTGCCTGCTGCCCGCACGGCCATCGTGACGCCATCACTACGAGCATCCCGGAACAACTGTGGTAGGACGCTGATGGCCTCGGTCGCTACGGAGCGCGTGAGGTCCTGATCGAGCAAAGACCGGAGACGGTCAGCAAGCTGGTCGGTGTCGACTGCCCTGAGCAAGGGAAGAACATCCAGCGCGTCCTTGTCTCGTACTCGGTCGCTCGCGTCCACACGTTCGGCGATCTTGTGGATCTTGGCAATGAGAAGGGCGCCTGCCCCGCAACCCACATCGATACCTGCCGGGTGTCCACTGGATCGAGCGCGCCTATCGTGCGCGTGTCGCGATCGATAAGTGCTCCTTCGAGACCCTTGGCGCGACGCGCCGCTCGTTTGCCGTGCGGTCCGAGTCGTGCCCCTCGGCTGCCTGGCCCTGCAAGAGCCTCCGGAACCATGAGATCCACGTAGACGCCACCCGGGCTGAGCCAGGCCCCAGGATGTTCTCGTAGCGTGAACCCTGCTCCTTCCAGCAGGTCATTTAGCAGCGGAGTTCCGGCGAGCTCGATGGGAGAGATCGCGAAGTCGGCGTCGGTCGTGTACTCGGCGACGGAGAGGTCGGCATCGCCCGTGTGCAGGTAAATGGCCTGGGCGCCGACCAATACTGCAGCTTTGAGGTGCGCGCCGAAAGCCTCAGCTGCGTCGAGAAGCGCAGCCCGGGCACGGACGTAGAGTGGATCAAACACGCCAAGCATCCTCATCGGCCCGCATCCGCGAGAGCAGCTCATTTCCCTCGGAAGGTTCTCGTCCTGAACCGGTCAGCAAGTCGGCCACTAACTGTGCTGTGGCCACGACCTCGATACCTTCACGGACCGCTGATCGCTCGAACACAACTGGGTCGAAAGGTTCGGCAAGGACGACATTGGCGCCGGCATCAGCAGAGCGAAGCTTCAGGCGTTCGGCCACGTCAGTGGCATCTTCGACATAGATGGCTGCCTGCCGGGCCGGCGCAATCGGCGTAAACCGTTGCGCTGCGAACGCTCCGGTCACCGCGTACGGCCACTTCACCTCGCCGAGCTTTGAGGCAACGGCGCCGAGGCCACGAGGTTCGAGGTAAGAACTGATCCGGTTGGAACGCGCGAACTCGTAGTCCCTAGTCCAGCGTCGGATCGTCGCTTCCCAATCGAGCGCGACGACAGCACCGCGCTCGTCGCGTGTTACGAAACCCTCGCGGTCCACGAGATCGAGTGTCCGTGAAAGCGAGCCGAGCGGCACCGAGGCTCGCTTGGCAAGGTCGCGTACGCCGTAAGGCGGGCGGAAGTCGACCAGCGCACGCACCGCGCGGCCGGCAGCCCGGCCGCGAAGTGACTGGAGCATGTCGTCTGAGGGCCAAGGGTCCTTCGTCGCACCCTGCCGTTCGACAAAAAGCCCGGGCCGGACCGCGACGAGACGGAGATTGCCCGTCGTGTCAATGAAGCTCACACCACGATCGGCGAGCGACCTCCGTAGGGTCGCTCCGAGGTAGGGCGCGGCGACGATCGGTGGATCGCCATATGTGGCGAGCTGTGCCAGTACGTCATCGACATCACGACCGAGGATCGAGCGCTTGACCTCAACGACGAAGGTCGCGGCGGTGCCGTCCGGGGAATAGACGGTCCACTTCGCAGCGACGCGTCCGCGCCGCCCCTTGGCCCCCCTACGGGCCCGCAAGGACCAGCCCGGTGGGAGGGCGTCGCTCGCCAGGCGCTCGACAGCGCGCAGCGTCTCTGCTTCGCCCGGCAAGCTGACCGCCACGACGGCACCTCCTCTCTGGCTCCATGCCCACGTCGTTGTTCCATAAGTATAGCTGTTCCGGTAGCTCCGGAACAGGGATATATCTGGAACGAGCGGGGACTCCGAGCCGCATCCCAACCAGCGTACGAGACAGGTGCGAATGGATCAGGGCCTTGAGCTGGGGCCAACGGATCACGCCCCAGCTCTCGGAACGTTACGGATGCGCCCGTGCACATCGACGGTGAGGCTGAGCCGTGGCATTCGCATCGGCGGGTGCCTCTAGCGGGACTTTCCGGGCTAGCTTATCGTGATCGGACGTTGGGCCAGCTCACCGCACCCCTGGGCTGAGTAGGCACCTGGAGGGAACTCTGTGCCCTGTGACAGGGGCCTACTTCACCGAATACGTACGATCGGCCAAGTGCCATGCCCAATTCTCGCACGCCCATCCGGAGATCCCGAATCAAACAGGGACTACTCCACCGCCCACCCGGGGAGATCCCCTCCCGTATCTATAGAGACGGTGGTACGCCTAGCATGCTTTGGCTTCCATCGGCTGGTTTCGATTGGCGCCGGTCATAATGGCCGGAGCCGTGCAACGACTGCCGATGGAAGTGGCACATACCTGCGCTTTCGATGAGTTAACGCGATAGAAACACGCGGGAAACAGCGTAGAAACCACGCAGGATTAGGGTCAAGTTCGAAAGCGTACAATATCGCCCGAACTGTCCCGGTGTCACACACCTTTCCCCCGTCGGGATAGCCGGAGTGACTGCTTGATGATTGCAAGAGACCAGGAAACGGAGGTGCCCAATACAGCGAGTCCGGTAACCGGCGGCTTGGTGGGTCAAGTTTGACCAGTTCGCCATCGAAGGTGCTCGACCGCATCATCCAGGCGCAGGTCGGCTGCCGACAACTGAATAGCTAAGTGCCTAGGGTTCCGCATCGTCTGTAATGGCTGGTCCGAGAGGCACACACGGAGTGATCCGTGACACGGCGGGAGAAAAGCCCGGGAGATCGATAGCGACTTCTCGGGCTTTTCTTTTTTCTATTCAACCCTCACCTCACCACCGGAACCATACATGGCAGAAACACCGCCATTGCATGGCTGAAGAACGTAAACAAAGGAGAAGTATATAATGCGACACACGAAACGCTCTAGTCCTGAAGCGCACTCGCGGCCGCTGTTCCCTGGTGCAGCAAGCAGCGGAGACGAGGCCAATTTGGCCACTCAGCGCACACGCGTCCCGCACTCTCGCATGCTCCGCTTCACAAGTACCGCCGCTGCGTTCCTACTGGCCGCGACTGTGCTGGCAGCGTGCGCGAGCGCCAACAGCGGCGCGGCACCCGCAACACCTGCATTCACGGCTGCCAAGACATCGCACGTGCTCAATGCAGCCTTAACCGCGAACACGCAGCCGCCAGATCCGGATGTGTTCTATGCGGGCCAGGGCCTTGCCATCACGACATCTGTCTACCAGGGACTCGTCCAGTACGCGCCGAATACCACACAGCACAGGATCGTTCCCGATCTCGCGACGAGCTGGGCGATCTCTCCAAACGGACTGACCTATACCTTCCAACTGCGCACGGGCGTCTTCTTCCATGACGGAACGCCGTTCACATCCACGGCGGTCGCCGCCAGCTTCGATCGACGCCTCGCCGTCAACCAGGCACCGGCTTATATGCTGGCCGACCTGGCCTCTGTGGGCACATCGAACCCGCACGTCGCGATCGTTCGGTTGAAAAAGCCGAACAGCGCCTTCCTTGACTACCTCGCTTCTGCTTACGGTCCGAAGATGGAGAGCCCGACCGCGCTTGCAGCGCACGCAGGCGCCACTCACGATCAGACCTGGATGAAGACTCACGACGCAGGAACGGGTCCGTACTACATCGCGAGCGTGGTCCCAGGGCAAAAGTACGTGCTCAAAGCGTTCCCCAAGTACTGGGGGCCAAAGCCGTACTACACCACTGTCAACATCTCGATCATTCCTGACATGTCCACCCAACAGCTCGAGCTACAACGGGGTCAGCTGTCGATCATCATGAACGACTACTTGCCAGGACCTGCGATTCAGGCATTCAGGGCCAACCCCGCGTTCACGGTCACCGAGGTGCCCACGTTGGAGATGCCGATGATCTGGGTCAACGAGCGCCATGGCCTCTTTGCCAGCCAAACCATGCGTACAGACCTCGCGAAGGCAATCGACCGGCGATCGCTCACCCAGAGCGTGTTCCCCGGACGAGCGAATGTATCAAGCCAGATCTATCCGAAAGGGATACTCCCCGCCGGCACGGCGACGTTCAAGCCCACCTACAACCCTCACGCGTTGACAAAGGCCGTGGCCAAGCTTTCGAACAAGTCTCTGCAACTCGCCTACCAGGCCGACGATCCCACTTCGAAGCTGATGGCCAACCTGCTCCAGGCTGAGCTCGCCACGACCGGGTTGCAGGTGACTGTCGTCGCAGTGCCGCAAGCGACGATCTACAACTGGCCGGGCAACCCGGGGCCGTCACTGCCCGACCTGCTCATCGAGACCAACTGGCCTGACGCTTACAACCCGGACACTTGGGCCAGAATCGTCATGACGCCTGGCGGCGGTCTGAACTACCTCAACTGCAACGTGCCATCGGGAACCGCTCTGTTGAACGCCGGGCGGGCCGCCTCGGCCCCAACACAGGTGGCAAGGGACTACGAGAAGGCGGGGAATGCCTTCGCTGCCTCCGGGTGCTGGATCCCCCTCGCCAACAAAGAGGGGACAGTCGTGGCTCCCAGCTGGATGAGTGGCATCTCATACCAGAAAGCAGTCCCGCACACAGTGATCATCGCGGATCTCCATCCAAAATGATCATGGCTCGAGCGATGACCCGCCATCGCCAACCGGAACCCTTAGCGGTCCTCCCGGAATACCCGGGAGGACCGCTAAGCGGGCTTGCCACCACACGCGGGAAACACCCGCACGCGCCGGTCATAACTGATATCCCTGCTAGCCCAGCACCGCCGCGCCCGGCCGAGCGGGTTGCCGCTGTCGAGGATCTCCACGTGACTTTCAGGCGCAATGGCCGCGACGTCCAAGCCCTGCGTGGGGTGAGCCTCGAGATAGCCCAGGGAGAGATACTGGGCCTGGTAGGCGAGTCCGGCTCCGGCAAGAGCGTTCTTGGCCTCACACTCCTCGGCCTTCATCCCGCACGAACGACAACTATCGACGGGAAGTTGGAGGTCTGCAACCAAAGCCTCGTCGCCGCTACGCCCGAGGACTGGCGTCGGCTCCGCAAGACGCACATGGGCGCTGTGTTCCAGGATCCAATGACCTCGTTGAACCCGACCACGCGCCTTGGCCGCCAGGTCTCCGAAGTCGCTGGTTCAAGCGCTGAGGCCATCCGGCTCCTCAACGCAGTGGGAATACCAGACGCAGAGCGCAGGCTATCCAGCTATCCCCACGAGCTGTCCGGTGGACTACGCCAGCGCGTGATGCTGGCCATGGCAATCGCCGGTCCGCCGCGATTGATAATTGCGGACGAGCCCACTACGGCCCTGGACGTGACCGTTCAAGCCCAGATACTCCAGCTGCTGCGCAGGCTACGTGACGATCTCGGAATGGCAATGCTCTTCATCACCCACGACCTCGGCGTTGCAAGCCAGGTTGCCGACCGCATCGCAGTCCTCTACGGCGGCCGCCTGATGGAGATCGGTCCAGCAGGCGAAATCCTGGAGGGGCCGGCCCATCCCTACACCGACGGCCTGCTGCGGTCAAGGCTAACGCTCACCACCGGCAGGGACCGCCCAATTGCATCATTGGCAGGGGAGCCACCGGATCCGACCCAGCCACCATCTGGGTGTCCCTTCTCGTTGCGCTGTGCGTTCGTTTGGGATCGATGCCGCGACGAGATGCCCGCACCCACAGTTAAACCACAGGACACCACCGGTAGCCACATGGTCGCATGCTGGCGCACTGATGATCTCGCCAGCAGCGGACAGGAGCTGGCCGGGAAATGGCCGGCTGCTCCCAGCGCGCCTGGACTTGCGGTCCTTGCAAACAACGTCACGAAGGCGTTCACAGTGCGCAAGGGGTTCCGAACACAGAAGCTGCATGCGCTTCGCGGGGTCAGCCTCGAAATAGCCCCTGGCGAGGTGGTCGCACTCGTCGGCGAGAGCGGTAGCGGCAAGTCGACCTTGCTGCGGGCGATGGCCGGCTTGCTCACCATCGATAGCGGGTCGATCGAGTTCGGCATGCCAGGGCATGCTCAGATGGTCTTCCAAGACGCCGGGGCCTCCCTCACCCCGTGGCTGAGCGTATCCACGCTCCTCAAGGAACGCCTGACGCGAGCCGACCTGTCAAGCAACGAGCGTGCAGATCGGGTCCGGGCGTCCCTCGCTACAGTCGGGCTGCCGGCAGAGGTCGCATCCGCGAAGCCACGCGAACTCTCGGGCGGCCAACGCCAGCGAGTAGCACTGGCCCGGGCCATCGCCATGCCTCCCCCCATGCTGCTCTGCGACGAGCCCACAAGCGCTCTCGACGTCTCGCTGGCAGCAAGCATTCTCAACCTCATAGGCCGGCTGCGCAGGGAACTCTCCATGGCAGTGCTCTTCGTCACACATGACCTTGCTGTGGCACGCATGGTCGCAGACCGAGTCGCAGTGATGTACCTGGGTCGTATCGTGGAGATCGGACCTGTCGACGACGTAGTCGGCAATCCCCGCCACCCGTACACGCGGGCCCTCCTAGCGTCCGTGCCCGATCCCGGAGCGAAGCTGACCACCGCGCGCGGCGAGCCGGCAAGCCCCCTCGATCCGCCGGATGGCTGTGCCTTCGAGCCACGGTGCGAACGCTCTGGTGACGACTGCTGCCTCTGCGACCCCACACTCGACCTAGTCCGCCCATCGCATACAGGGCCGGCCCGCCTCGCTCGCAAAGTCGCGTGCCTTCACCCCATCGCAGGCGTGCCCCGCATTCCCGGTGGCCTTCCGACGGACCGGCACGAGGGGGACGACTGATGGCCATGGCCGAACCCTTCGTCACTAGGCAGCAAAGCCAGTTTCGTGGACCCAGCGCGAAGCATCACCTTCCAGTTTCGTTGCAAACCAGGCTGCGCGAGGGCAACCGGCCGGCATGGTATGCAGGCAGCCTGCTCGCAGTGCTGACCGGGCTCGCTGTCTTCGGGCCAGCTCTAGCACCGCACAGCCCGCTGGTGCCCGCAGGCGCTGCGTTCACTCCACCAGGACATGCCGGCTTCCTCCTCGGCTCCGACTCGATCGGCCGGGACGAACTCAGCCGGGTGCTATATGGCATCCAGACCAGCTGGTTCTCTGCTCTCGCAGTCATCGCTTCCGGGGTGCTCCTCGGCGGGCTTATCGGCTTGGTCGCGGGTGCAACCGGTGGCTGGGTCGACGAGGTGCTTATGCGCTTCACCGATGCTTTCCTGGCGCTTCCCGGACCGGTGCTCGCTATCGCTGTCGTCGCTGCGCTCGGGCCATCCCTGTTCCACACTCTCATCGCTGTAGGCATCGTGTGGTGGCCGTTCTATGCCCGTATCGTCCGCGGAGAGGTGCGATCCCTTGCCGCACGGCCACACCTCGAGGCCGCCCGCCTGTCCGGAGCCAGCCGGTGGAGCATCATGACTCGCCACTTGCTCCCCGGTGCGCTCCCTGCGATCGTCGTCACCGCCAGCCTTGACGTAGGAAATCTGATTCTCGCTCTCGCTGGCCTGTCATTCCTCGGGCTCGGTGCGCCAGCGCCAGCGCCAGAGCTGGGCGCCATGGCCGCTCGCAACCTCTCCTACCTGCTGCAGAGCTGGTGGGTACCGATCATGCCCGCCCTTGCGATCTTCCTCCTGGCCTTCGCATCCAACATCGCCGGGGACTTCCTGCGTGACTCGCTACGGAACACCTAAGGAGTTGACTTGAACCCGTTGACCTTCATAGCCCGCAGGCTGGGTGCCGCTGTAGTCATCCTGGTGATCCTCGTAGCGGCGATGTTCACCCTATCCCACCTGTCGCACACCGATCCCGCCCATGCATATCTCGGCGCAGGCGCATCGAAATCCGCCGTAGCGGCCGAGCGAGCGAAGCTTGGCTTGAACCTGCCGATCACCACGCAGTTCTTCCACTATGTCGGCAACTTCCTCCATGGCAACCTCGGCGTCTCCTACCGGACCCGCAATCCCGTGACCCAGGACTTAGCAGAGTATCTCCCCGCCACCATGGAGCTCGCCTTCTACGCGCTCCTCCTAGCCCTGCTACTTGGTCTCATGCTCGGCGTCGCGAGCGCTGGACACTGGCGAGGTGCGCGCATTTTGAAATTCGTCATGGTGTCAGGTGCATCCGCGCCGCTCTTCCTGCTCGCACTGCTCGGGATCCTCATCTTCTACGGTCATCTCGGCTGGCTACCGGCGAGCGGCCGGACATCGATGCCCAACCCCCCAACGGGCCCAACCGGGTTCCTGACATTGGATGCTCTCCTCGCGGGGCGGTTCAACATGCTGATCAATGCGCTGGAACACCTACTCATGCCGGCAACGGTACTGGCGATCGGACCTGCCGTCTCCATCGGCCGCGTTCTACGCGGTAGCCTCGTGACAGTCCTGCGCGAGGACTACATCCGCACAGCGCGGTCCAAGGGCCTGCGAGAACGAGCCGTGCTGCTGCGCCATGCACTACGCAACTCCGTCGGGCCAGCGCTGTCGATGACCGGCCTCCAAGCCGGACTGCTACTCGCTGGCGATGTAGTGGTGGAACAGGTCTTCGCGTGGCCGGGTATCGGGTACTACGCGGCTCAGAGCATCCCGGTCGGCGACTTCCCAGCGATCTCGGGCGTAACACTCGTCCTCGGCCTCGGATACGTGCTAATCAACGCACTGGTGGACATCCTCCAAAGGTTGGCCGATCCGAGAGTACGGATCTGATGACCCTTTCGCCACCAGCGCGAGCTGCTCTTTACGTCTACCCCTACCAGCCGAACCAGAACAAACAGCCTAAGGAGAACCAATGACCCATGTCCACGACCGCCACGGGCCCGAAGCCCGCTTCGCACTCGAAGCCGAGGCCAAGCTTCCGACCTCTGGCCTCGAACGGGAACAGGCCCGTGGCCTCAAGCTCGGCCTGCCAGGGGCCGCCTCCATCGTTGACCGGACGATACCCACATTCAGCCGCGGCGAACTGCCTCATTTCGCCGGCATCAACACGTTCCTCAAGACGCCCTACGTCGAAGACGTAGGGCGCTGCGGCGACTACGACGTGGCGGTGCTCGGTGCTCCACACGACGCTGGAACTACGTACCGCTCCGGCACACGTTTCGGCCCCCAGGGGCTGCGGCGCATCTCCGCGCTGTACGGAACGTACAGCTTCGAACTCGGGGTCGACCTGCGCGAGTCGGTCTCCATTGCCGATCTAGGCGATATCTTCACCATACCGGGGAACATTGAAAAGAGTTTCGATCAAATAGCGAACGGAGTGTCCCATGTCTTCGGATCCGGAGCATTCCCCGTGGTCCTTGGCGGCGACCACTCCATCGGCTACCCCACAGTTCGCGGGGTAGCCGAGCACCTTGCAGGTAACCTCGGCATTATCCACTTCGACCGGCATGTCGACACCCAAGAGACCGACCTCGACGAACGGATGCACACGACGCCCTGGTTCCACGCCACCGACCTGCCCAACGTGCCAGCACGAAACCTGGTCCAGCTGGGGATAGGTGGCTGGCAGGCGCCGCGGCCCGGCGTGAAGGTTTCGCGCGAACGCGAAACCACCATCATGACAGTCACTGACTGCGTCGAGATGGGAGCCGAAGCCGCCGCTGAACGCGCTCTGGAAGTCGCCTGGGACGGCACGCAAGCAGTGTGGCTCTCTTTCGACGTCGACTGCCTTGACGCTGGGTTCGTGCCCGGCACTGGTTGGCCGGAGCCAGGTGGATTCCTACCCCGTGAGGCCCTCGACCTGGTGCGCCGAGTAAGCGAGCCTGGCCTTGCCGGTATGGAGGTCGTCGAGTGCTCACCGCCCTACGACTCAGCTGACATCACCTCGCTCATCGGCGTGCGAGTCATCTGCGACGTACTCGCAACCCTCGTGAAGAACGGCCACCTGCCAAAGGGCGGCGCATGAATGCATAACGCACCTGCCGGGATACACAGCGGGTCGCCACCACAGCTCGCTAATCGGGTAATCCCCCTCACCCTTGGCTGGGAGACGGTACCTCGATCGGTGTCGCTCCACGGCGACACCTCGGGCTTCAAGATCACCGAACCCGTGCCAGCGGTCCTCGTGGAAACCCCCGCTGGTTGGGTGCTCCTTGACACAGGCTACAACCCTGCCCTCGTCAGGGATCCACTGTTCGCAGAGCGCTTCTACCCTCGAGGCCCGTTCCCGCTCCTACCCGGCGTAGCGGATCCACTGGAGGACGCCTGCCGTTACGCTGGTATCGCCTTCGACGACATCGTCCTCGTCGCAGTCAGCCACCTGCACAATGACCATGTGGGCGGCTTGCGTCACTTCGCACGCAGAAGAACGCCGGTCGCGATCCAAGACGCAGAGCTCCGCTTCGGCATGCAAACCGCACACCCCGACCTCGAACGTCAGGGAGTCTTCCGCATCGACTTCGATGACCCTTCGCTTTGCTGGCGCATTGTCGAAGGGGACACGGATCTCGCACCCGGCGTCAGCGCCCTCTTCACGCCGGGCCACACTCCTGGCCACCAAAGCTTCCTCGTTCAACTCGATCCGGATGCCGGCGGTGGTGGCTATGCCTTCGCCTTCGATGCCGCTGATCTCGACGAGAACATCGACCGCGAGATCGCACCCGGCGGGCTCGCAGACGCTGAGCGCGAGACCGCGGTTGCGTCAATACGCAGGTTGAAAGCAGTCGCTGCGGCCCGCGGGCTCGTGACCGTTCCAGGTCATGACCCCGAAGCATGGCCCGCTCTAATCACAGCACTCGGCGGTGCTGCACCCAAACCACCGACCATTCCAGCTGGACCCGAACCACCAGCGCACCCTGCTGTGATCATCGGCCAGCCAGCACTCGTAGTCGTCGACATGCAACAGGCCGGCTACTTGAGTGCTGAGGAATCTGGCATCGAGCAGATGACTGGCTTCGGCGAGCGCGTACGCCGCCTCGCTGGCCTCCTCCAGCGGTGCCGCGAAACGGGTCTCCCTGTCATCCATCTCCAAGAGGTCCATCGGAGAACTTTGGCAGATCTAGGTCGCGAACTCGATGGCAAGGAGGGGGTGCACTTTGTCGAGGGAGACACTGGCACTGCGATCGTTGCCGAGCTTGCACCACTTCCTGACGAGATCCACATCATCAAGCGGAGGTACTCCGGCTTCTTTGGCACCGACCTCGAGATCGCACTACGGTCACTCAGCGTCTCTACCATCCTGCTGGCTGGTGAGCTCACCGACGTCTGCGTCCTGTACACCTTCGCCGACGCCCATCAACGCGATTACCATGTCAGGGTCATCGAGGACTGCTGCGGCGGATCGACAATCGCACGTCACGAGGCCGCTCTCGATGCCATGGCGTACCTTCAGTCCGGAGCCCGGTGCAGCACCGCCGACGTCTTGGCCGGCCTTGACGCGCAAGACTCGAGCGGTATGGTAACTACATGAGGCTGACCCCGCATGAGCAAGAGAAGCTGCTCGTGTCGATGGCCGCACTACTTGCGCAGCAGCGACGTGGCCGCGGGCTGAGGCTCAACTACCCTGAGGCTGTCGCCCTCTTGAGCGCGTACGTGCTCGAAGGCGCCCGTGACGGTAGATCTGTCACTGAGCTGATGGCCGCCGGGCGCGAAGTGCTGACACGCGATGACGTGATGCCCGGCGTCCCAGAGATGATCGACCAGATCCAAGTTGAGGCGACCTTCAGCGATGGGACCAAGCTGGTCACCATCCATCAGCCGATCCCATGAGCACGGTCTCGACTCATTCGACCGGCGCACCCGGCGAGATCGTAATCGGTGGTGCATATCCGCGATCATGTGCCGAAACACACGACGCGGACTCTGGGTCGTGGAACGACATGCATCTGACGCTGAACGTGGGTGCACACGCGGGAATGATCATCGTGGCGAACATGGGTGATCGGCCGGTCCAGGTTGGCTCTCATTTTCACTTTGCCGAGGCGAACCCAGCGCTGAATTTCGACCGCGCGGCGGCGTGGGGCTGCAGGCTCGATATACCCGCCGGCACCTCAGTTCGCTTCGAACCCGGTATCGAGCGCAAGGTTCCGCTTGCACGCCTGCTGGGGGCACGCCGGGTGCCGGGACTCCGCGGGCTCGCAGCGGGACCCCTCGACATACCGGGCGTCCCCGTGTCGCTGTCCCCGCTACAGCAGGAGATACAGCCGGACTCGACTGACACGGAGAAGCGCTCTGCTCAGAGCAGGGGCCCGGTCGGAAGGGATGGCACGTGAGGATCACAAGGGACCAGTACGCCCGACTGTACGGCCCCACTGAAGGAGACCTCGTTCGCCTCGCAGACACGAACCTGTTCGTTAGCGTCACGAAGGACCACTGCTTCGGCGGCAACGAGGTCGTGTTCGGCGGGGGCAAAGTGATCCGCGAATCCATGGGCCAGGGGATCATCACCCGAGCCGACGGGGCGCCCGACCTTGTAATCACCGGCGCAGTCGTGATCGACCATTGGGGGATCGAAAAAGCCGATGTCGGCGTGCGTGATGGGCGTATCGTCGCGGTAGGCAAAGCCGGCAATCCCGACATCATGGACGGCGTGGACCCCGCTCTGATCATCGGTCCATCGACCGAAATCCTCTCCGGCAACGGCAAGATCCTGACCGCTGGAGGTATCGACTGCCATATCCATCTGATCTGCCCGCAAATCATCGAGGAAGCGCTCGCATCCGGGATCACCACTCTTGTTGGCGGAGGCACGGGCCCGGTAGAAGGAACCAAGGCAACCACGGTGACCCCCGGGGCCTGGTCCCTCGCCCGGATGCTCCGTGCGCTGGACCAGTACCCCGTAAACGTCGCTCTGCTGGCCAAGGGCAACACGGTATCCGTAGAAGCCCTGCGAGAACAGCTAGCCGCAGGCGCAGCAGGCTTCAAGCTTCACGAGGACTGGGGAGCTACGCCGATGGCGATCTCAACCTGCCTCGATGTCGCCGTCGAAGCCGGGGTGCAGGTGGCGATCCACACCGACACGCTGAACGAGGCCGGCTTTGTCGAAGACACCTTAAAGGCCATCGGAGGCCGCACGATCCACGCGTATCACACCGAGGGCGCGGGCGGCGGTCACGCCCCAGACATCATCCGGGTCGCTGGCGAACCCAACGTCCTACCCAGCTCAACCAACCCCACCCGCCCGTACGGAACCAACACCATCGACGAGCACTTGGACATGTTGATGGTATGCCATCACTTGAACCCTTCCCTCCCCGAAGACCTCGCCTTTGCAGAGAGCCGAATCCGACCCACAACGATCGCCGCCGAAGATATCCTTCACGACATGGGTGCGATCTCGATGATCGGGTCTGATTCGCAGGCCATGGGCCGGGCGGGCGAGGTCATCTTGCGAACCTGGCAGACTGCCCACGTGATGAAGCAGCGCCGGGGGGCACTTGAAGGTGACGGCCCAGCGGACAACCACCGCGTGCGGCGCTACGTGGCCAAGTACACGATCTGTCCCGCAGTGGCACACGGCCTGGATGCTCAGGTCGGGAGCATAGCGGCGGGAAAGCTTGCCGACCTCGTCCTCTGGCAGCCAAAATTCTTCGGAGTGCGCCCCGATGTCGTGCTGAAGGCAGGCATGGTGGCCTGGGCCGCAACCGGGGATGCCAACGCATCGATCCCGACTCCTCAGCCCGTTCTAGCCCGGCCGATGTTCGGCGCATCCCCGCGCGTCGCAGCCGAGAGCAGCATCGCGTTCATTGCCCCGACCGCGCTCGATGGCGGGCTCGCCGAACGCTTGGAACTGGGCTCCACCGCAGTAGCCACCGAACGAGTGAGCGAGTTGACCAAGGCCGATCTCCCCGAGAACACCGTCCTGCCGAGGATCGAGGTGGATCCCGACCGCTTCAGCGTCCGCATCGACGGAGACGAGGTGGAGCCCATTGCCGCCACCGAGGTCCCGATGGCTCGCCGGTACTTCCTGTTCTGATGCCTTCCCCGGCTGCGATACTCTTATGAGCACGACGTCTGGAACCCCGGTCGGCGAGTGCTCCGTAGGATTCCTATTGATGGTGCTGTCCGACGGCCGGTTTCCCTCAGGGGCACATGCGTACTCCTCCGGCATGGAGCAGTCCATTGCCTGGCACGACGTCACCGGCCTTGCCAGCCTGGAAGAGTTCGTAGCTGGTCGCGTCGCGACGACCGGAGCGATGGCAGCACAGGTAGCGGCTGCAGCCAGCACGCTGATGACCGCGGCTACCGCTCCCCAACAGACAATAGGACTCGACGCGCTCGACTCCGCAGTGGATGCCCGCATGGCTTCCGCCGCATCCCGGGCAGCGTCCCGCCAGCAGGGCCACAGCTGGCTCCGGGGCGCCAGGGCCGTATGGCCGGCTGAGCTAGCGAGCGCCAGCCCTCTGCTCATGGACCGCCATGCCTGGGTCACCCTCGGAGCAGCAACAGCCATCCTGGGAATCGATCCGCAGGATGCAGCTTGCCTCGCGCTGCACGACCTGGTCAGCACTTTGGTGTGGTCCGCTGTACGCCTGCTCGGGCTAGACCCGTTCGAGGCGGCCGGTATCCTCGCGGGGACATTGGCCGGGGTGGAGACAGAAACGCGGGCGCTTGCAGCCGAAGCCGTGCCAGCCACAGAGGCACTGTGCCTCGGTCGCGTGGAAACCGAATGGATTTCCTGGCTTGCAGCGCCGCTCTCCGATCTTGGCGCTGAGGCTCATGCCGCGCGGGCTGAACGACTGTTCGCATCATGAGCAGGACCTGCGATATCAGCCATTGCGGCCTCAACCATCGAAAAGAACAGCATGGGCAGTAACGCCGCCCACAACGCTGGCGCTGCTGCACGGCCAGCGGATAGGCGAGCCTGGCGGGTGGGAATTGGCGGACCAGTCGGGAGCGGGAAGACCGCTCTGGTCGCAGCCTTGTGCCATCGCCTTCGCAACATGGTCCCGCTCGCGGTGGTGACCAACGACATCTATACCACCGAGGACGCCGACACGCTACGGCATCTCGGTGTGCTCAACGCCGATCACATCAAGGCGGTACGCACGGGCTGCTGCCCGCACACTGCCATTCGAGACGATATCGCTGCCAATCTCGACGCTGTGGAGGACCTTGAACAGATGATCGGCGCCGACGGCGTGATACTGGTTGAAAGCGGTGGTGACAACCTCACCGCAACCTTCAGCTACGGGCTCATAGACCGGCAGATCTTCGTGCTCGACGTTGCGGGTGGCGACAAGGTCGCCCGCAAGGGTGGCCCGGGGGTGACCCGCTCAGACCTTCTCGTGGTGAACAAGGTCGACCTCGCTCCCCTTGTCGGAGCGGACGTGGGGCGGATGCTCTCGGATGCCCATGCGGTCCGCGGCAGCCTCCCGGTGCTCGCCACGACCGTACGGAGCGGCGAGGGGGTCGATGAAGTTCTAGCGTGGCTGATGAGCGAGCGTGCCCTATCGAGAAGCTGACGAAAGCGATGCCGTCACCCGATATGGCCGGAGGGCAAGACGAACGCAACGGTAGCCACAGCGAGCACTCCGACCAGGTCCGCACGGGCGGCGGGCTCATTGCGCGGGCGCGCATAGCTGCAGTCGCGGACGGCGGCGCCACCCAGATCACCGAGTGTTGGGGACAGGCTCCCCTGCTCGTGCGCCCGACCACGCAGGGCGTGCACCTCGTCGGGGGCGCGGCCGGCCCACTCGGAGGCGACGTCCTCGACTGCCATGTCGATGTGGGCGACCGTGCTCAGCTCCAAGTCTCCTCCGTAGCAGCCACCCTCGTACGGCCCAGCCGCACTGCCGCTCCCTCTCGCTACACCGTGACCGCCAGGGTCGGATCCTCCGGACACCTCTTGTGGACCCCCCATCCGCTGGTGGCATGCTCAGGGTGCGATCACCGATCAACCGTGTCGATCGATTTGGCCGCTACCGGGGCCGTATTCTGGGTAGACATCGCGGTGCTGGGTCGCCACGACGAGCCGGGCGGCACTCTGATCAGCCGGCGGTCTGTGAACTTGGACGGGCGTCCCATCAACCGCCATGAGTTGCGCCTCGGTCTCCCGGCGCACGGCATGAACGGACCAGCTGTCACCGGGTGTGCTCGGGTGGTGGCATCCTGCCTGGTCGTGAATCCGGAGTGGTCCTCGTTCCCTTGGACAGACCCTTCCTCCAGGCACAACTTCGTTCTAAGTGGACACGAATCCGATGCGGGCGGGGCTCAGACCGGCGGTCCGCAGCGAGACACTAGCGCGCTGGCGGGCCATACCACAGGCAGGGATGCCAGGGGTCCTCGCGTAGGATTGGTTCCGCTTGCCGCTGCACCAGCAGTCGAGATCCTCGGATTCGCAGGGAGTGTCGGTGAGCTTCTTGAAAGCTGGGATCTGCTGGCAACGAGCTTCGCACGCCGAGCACCCGAAACCGCCAAGATGCTGCGCGCCTACGTCAGAACGAACCGCTAGAACCCCCGAACTCACTGCCCTGGAGTCGCGCTGCAACACGTGGCCGCTCCACGGCGTGTGTACTTTCCAGACATTTTGTCAAGCCACGCTCGCCAGGACGGATTGCGACCACGCCGCAGGTGCAGGCATGCTGGCCTTCTCGCGGGATCGCTGGCAGTGCTCGGCGCTGCTGCGATCGCCGCTACCCTGGTGGTGTTCACCGTATCGTCTCCTTCCACATACCCAGGGCTTTGAGCACCGTGTGACCGATGGCGGGGGATCACGAATGGTTCAACCAACGGGCGCAGGCGCTTCACATGGCTCACGAGATCGTCGTCCCACGTCGCAAAGGCTGTCCCACAGGCGAAGCGTGTGGAGAAAACGCCGACTGGCGTCGACTATCTGGGACTCGTGACTGAGGCTCATTCAGCTGAGTGCCCTCTCGGGGCTCCCGAGATCGGTGAATAGAACCTGCAAAGAACTCCACGGAGCTACTAACACATCCCCTGCGGACCACCTAGTGCGCGTGTCGAAAGGGGGACTTGCCCAGCTGCGACACGCGAGTCGGTGTTCGATCTCGCTCCCTGACATAACGAGCTAGTGTCGGATCACCGCGATCAACTGTGACATACAAGATATTGTATGATAGGTGGGAGTGTTGAAGAGGCTCACCTTTCTGGGGTCATCGCTCGATGACATCCGGCGGTTCCCTGAGAACGCCCGGCGTTCGCCCCGGGTACCAACTGGATCGGGCACAGCACGGTCTCGATCCCGACGACTGGAAGCCGATGTACTCGATCGGATCAGGCAGCCGGGAAATTCGCGTCAGAGACAAGGACGGAACCTTGCGGGTGTTCTACGTCGCGACTATCGACGAGATGGTGTATGTGCTGCACGCCTTCCAGAAGAAGACCCAGAAGACCTCGAAAGCGGATCTGGACCTGGCCAAACAGCGATACGGAGAGATTGGGAACGAACGATGACAGATAGCAGCGAGACCTACGACAGCGTCTCGGACGCCATCGAGAACACCCCCGCCGAGGCAGAGAACCTGCGCATCCGAGCAGCCCTGATCAGCGAGATTACGGAGTACATCCGCCGTGAGAACCTCACGCAGTCGGCGGCAGCCAAACTCTTCGGCGTCACCCAGCCACGGATCTCCGACCTGGTCCGAGGCAAGATCGACCTGTTCAGCATCGACAGCCTCGTGAACATGCTCGCCGCCGCCCACCTCCGAGTCGAGATGAAGGTCGCCTGAGGACCGGAGCAGATCCTCAAAGTTGTTCCTGAAGCAGGCTACATCTCGCCTACCTCAACGAGCACTACCGCGGTTTCGAGGCTGTCGTCATTGACAAGCCGCAGCGGGCGCTCCACAGCAGCCAGTCCAGCCTCATATTCCTCATCTTCCCGGTCCAAGTCCACCACGGGATTATCCCTATGGGTACCCGAGGTCTGAGGCGCTGTCCATACAGGCTCCGCCCACGACATGCTCATGAACCTCGTTGGCAAGAGCCAAGGCGAGCGGTCGTGGGGGTTCAACTCGGCGTCGGAGGGGGGATCCGTACTCGACGCCCACGCTGGTGCTTCGGACGGAGCTGGCGCTGGCAGGGTGAGCAAACCAGCGAAGGGCGCTATGCCCGGCGCCCAAGCCAGCGGACCATCACCCCGAGCTCCTCGGCTACCCGAAACTCCGGGTCGCCAGTGACCACCGGGCAGTCGAGCACCGACGCCGCGCCGGCGGCGAAGGCGTCAGCATAGCTGAGCCCTCCCCGCGCCTTGATGGCCGCCGCCCGGCGCACGAGGGTGTCGTCGATGTCGATCCAACGAACTGGTACTCCGCCGGGCCGACGCTGCGCCCGGAGGTTCGCCCACACCTCGTCGGCAGCTGCGGCGCCGGAGGCGCGTTCGAGGATGTACGCGACCTCTCCGAGGTTGACGAGCGTCATCCAGGGCTCACCGATTCGCAGGATCTCCTCGACGTCGGCCCCGCCAGGCTCGTCGCTGAGGAAAGCGAGCACTGCGTGGGCATCGAGGACGACGCGATCAGCCATCCTCGTGCTTGCGGTCCCGGGCGCGCTCCTCCAGCAGCATTGTCGTCAGCTCGCCCCCCCTGAAGCGCCCACGCAGCTGCTCGACCGACAGGAGTGGCTTGGGGATGAGGTCGCCGTCGCGCTCCAGCCACACGACCTTCGTGCCTGGCGGGAATCCGTACCGGTCGCGCAGTGGCTCGGGGATGGTGACCTGGCCCTTCGGATTGACCGTGGTGATCATCGGTATTACCTCCTCACTCAGTGTACTACTAAGGAGGTATCGTGGTGATCGATACCGTTCTCGGGTTCGCTGCCGGATCAGCGTCCGTGATCTGAGGTGAGCGAGGTCCCGGTTCAAAGGACCAGGCCCTCCCCTCGCACGGAGACCGACTGCCACGTAATATTTCCGGCAGTCAACGACGAGAGGGCGCCTATGGACCGTTACTCGAAGGCCATCTCGCGAGCGACTCGCTGGGCCAGGTCCGGCGTCGACGGGTTCCGCGGCGCCGCGCGGTACGCGATGGCGGTCCTGATCTGGTCTGCGGCGGTCCTGTGGATCGCTGCGCTCATGGTCGTCGCCACCGGCGACCTTGTCACCGACGCCGCTAAGAGCGGCCGCACCACCCTCGCGCTGAAGCATCGGGTGTCCAACGCCGAGCGTGCCCACCGAGGTGCCATTCGAGAAGCCGAGGCCGAGCTGTCGCGCTGCCAGACCGCTTACGACCGGGAGGTGGCTGCCGCCAAACAGCACCTCGACGCGCTGTACGACGCGAACGGCAAGCCTCGGCAACCTGCTCGACGTGCTCGCCAGCGCCGCGCCGGAGGACAAGGCCGAGGTCTACCGTCGCCTCGGGCTCCAGCTCACGTACGACCCAACGCGACGCGTCGTCATCGCGGAGTCGGACCCGTGGGCGAAAGTAAGTGTCGGAGAACCGATCAGCCCGAAACGCCCACCAGGCACCGCAGTCGATCCCGTCGGCGAAAGTAAGTGTCGGAGGGGGGACTTGAACCCCCACGCCCTTGCGGGCACTAGCCCCTCAAGCTAGCGCGTCTGCCTATTCCGCCACTCCGACTACTTTCATACCAAGCGCCCTTAGAGCGCCTTGCACCTTCGCACTTCCGAGAACCGCTGGTGCGCCGCGAGTAGTTTCGATGCGCCTCCGCGTTTCGGACCATCTTACGCCAAGCCGGACCGGTCAGGAAGCAAGCTTGTGAGAAACGCGCGACTCTGCCGTCTGACGCTTCGGCCGTGAAGGAACCAAGACCTCCCAGCGCTGTGCGTGCCAGGTGAGGCCACTCATGCTAGCGGCTTGCTGTACTCCCAGCTCGCGGGCGTCTTTAACTAGTAGCCCGGGAAGCTGGAAAAGCGGAAGCGACACCATGTCGGCCCACAACAAGCGGTCCAACTGAACAAATGACACAAGGGCACGGGTCGGGTCAAGCTCGCTGATCGCCTTCTGGTACAAAGCATCTACCCGAAGATCCTCGAAATGGGTAAAGTCTTGTATCCCACCGGGACCACCAAGGGCATCCATGGCCGCAGGCGCTGGTGCCGACTGGGTAGCCGCTGGCGCACCAGCGCCAGCGGGTGGGATAGCCGCAGGCAGCATGGCCCTCGGCGCTCCAGAGCCGACTACCCTGCTCACAACCTCGGAGTACTGTTCCGCGCTCACCGAGGGGAAGGGGGTCGCGTTCACCCTCACCAAGGCAATGTCGTAGTTCCCACTTGGGAGAAGGCTCCCATAAAGCCTGGCAGCACTTGCATTGTCAGCTATCACCCGGATTCCAAAACGCTTCATCTGCTCCTGGAACAGGGCCTCTACTTGCATGTCGAGGGAGCTAGCCTGATTCGTTGAGATCCTGAGCGTGACCACGTGACCCCGTAGCTCAAAATACCCTGACGGGCCGAGAACAAAACCAGCACCAGCAAGAAGCTTCCGCGCCGTCGCGGGGTGCGGACGATCATAGCCGGTAGCAGAGTTAGCATATCCAGCCTGCGACGGCACCAGCAAATGATCCCCGAGGAGCCCGAGATTCGGCATTATCTCACCCAGCGTCCCCTTGAGGATGGCCAGCCGATCAGTGGCCTTTGCAATTGCCTGGCGAACCGCTGTCATTGCAAGCAGCGGGCTCGCCTCGTTGAAGTCGAGTTGCAAGAATGACGAGCTGAGTCCCAGCTCGCATGTCGCCCAGGGCAGCGAGCTAACGCTCGCAACATCGCCGAGTTGTGTTGAGCCGATCGAGGCAAGGTAAGACATCGATGCTTTTCCTCCCACGAGGTCCCGGACCTCCCCGGAGACCCCCGAGCTGACACGGAATACAATCCTTGCAACTCTGGGCTCAGCACCCCACCACCGTGGGTTCCTGGTAAGGACCACTTCGCTCCCGGGCAAATACGAACTCACCAAATACGGTCCCCCTGATATGACCACCCGCGGGTTGAATGAGTTGAAACCCTTGTTCCAGCCTACGCGGAGCGCTACGTGCGCTGGGATGAGATTGCTGAACAGCGACATCCAATCCGCAAATGGCGCCTTGAACACAACGGTGACGGTCCTTCCCCCATTGGATCCGACGACGGAGCGGATCTCGCGGTAGCCAAAAGTCGAGGCGTCGCTGAACGGCGCCCCGCCTACGTCAGCGCCTATGCCGGCACGAGCCTGCCAGTTGTACACGAAGTCCGACGCGCTAATCGGCACCCCATCAGACCAGACCGCCTTGGGATTTATCTGGTACACAACCGTCTGTGGATCGAGACGCACAAGCTCCGCACTCGTCACGACGTTTGTGTTCAATGAAGGCCCCAGGCCGGAAGTGACCCTGAAGACCTGAGGCCACACTTGCTGCATAACCATCCGAGCCAAAGGGGTAGACCCTTGCACGGTATTGGGATTGAAACTGTTCAATTCTCCGCTGGCAGCTACTACAACCGTCTGGTCATGTCCGACCACCATGTGCACCACATAGTGGCCACGCGTCGTAATCCCCTCACCAGCGCCGAAGGTGCTGCACCCCGATGCCATCACAAGCATCACACAAGCCAGCGCAAGTGCCATTCGATGTGGCATTGCAAGACTCAGCCACGGCGCGGGAACTCGCCCTCGCGGTGGCGCCGCGACCGCGCTCACTGCATGCGTAGCGCCAGCGACAAGGTCGTAAAGGTGAAGATGATCGCGAGGGTGATCGTTATGCGGTCGAGGTTCTTCTCCACGACCGTCGATCCTGCTGCTGTCGTGCCCATCGAGGAGCCGAACATGTCCGAGAGCCCACCTCCCCTGCCGCTGTGCATGAGAATAAGCATGATTAGGCCGATCGACACGATGATCTGCAATACGATCAAGATGATTGTAAGCAAGCTTTGTCCTCCTACAAGAACCTTTACAAGAACACCCTTGGCTGGCACCCACAGGCTGCAAGCAGCCGGTTGCAAGAAACAGCGACTGGACACCAGGGACGCACCGAGCAACCCCCGCTGGTCGCCACAAGGTTAGCAGGAGCTCGGCAACTCCCGCCGTCAGGCATCTGAGCTTCCCGCGGCCGCGCTGATGATGGCGGCAAACGAAGCTGCCTCGAGGCTCGCCCCGCCAACCAGGACACCGTCAATGCCCGCTGCAGCGAGCATCTCCGCTGTGTTCTGCGGGTTCACGGATCCTCCGTACTGAATACGGACAGCCCGGGACGCTCCCTCGCCCGACAGCTCGGCCACCAGTGAACGGATGAGCCCGCAGGCTTGCGTCGCATCCTCCACCGACGCGCTCAAGCCGGTGCCGATAGCCCAGATGGGTTCGTAGGCCAGCACGAGTTGCGAAACCGACTCTTCTGCAAGCCCCGAGATAGCAGCTGTGACCTGGGCACTCAGGCGCTCACTGGTGGCGCCTTCCTCCCGCTCATCTAGCGTCTCACCCACGCAAACTATAGGGACCATGTGGTTCCTGAGCACCGCTTCCAGCTTCGCCCTCACCACTTCATTCGACTCGCCGAAGTACATCCTCCGCTCTGAATGGCCCACGATCACATACTTCACATGCAGCTTCGCCAGCATCGCCGCGCTCACCTCGCCGGTGAAGGCGCCTTTGTCCTCGAAATGGCAGTCCTGGGCACCCAAGCTGATCGGCATCTCGTCGGATTCGAGCACGGTCTGCACAGATCGGATAGCGGTGAACGGCGGATGCAGTGAGACGTCCACCACACGGTAGTCCTTTGCCGACACAGCAAAGCCCAGTGCCTGCACCGTTCTAATCGCGGTTAGATGATCGTGGTTCATCTTCCAATTCCCGCTCACGAGCATCCTCCGACGCCCCACAGGAATGTTCTGTTCAGCCATGTCGTGTCGCGACGCTAGGCGAGACGCCACCCTGAGCGCCACGCCCCGCGCACAGCGGCGAGTTACGCAGTGCAGCAAGCCCGGGCAGATCTCCGTGCTCCAACAGATCGAGGGAGGCTCCTCCGCCCGTCGAGACGAAGTCAACCGTGGCGCCCAGTCCGAAGTGATCGAGAGCGCATACGCTGTCTCCACCTCCGACCACCGTAAACCCACCACATCGCGACACCGCCTCTGCTATCGTACGGCTCCCCTTCTCGAAACGCTCGTCCTCGAACGCACCCATGGGCCCATTCCAAAAGACGGTGCCCGCGCCAGCGAGCTCATCCGCGAAACTGCTCGCTGTCTTCGGACCAATGTCCATACCGATCCAGCCTGGCGGTATATCACGCCCGACCACCTTCACCTCACCGCCCTGAGCGAACCCATCTTCCAGTCTTGTCACGCCGTGCTGTGCAGGAACCGCAATGAAGTCCTCGGGCACCATCACCCGCCCGCCAAGATCGATGAGGTCCCTACAGGAGTCCAAGTGGTCGAGGTCGACCAGCGACTCACCGACATCGTGTCCAAGCGCTGCTAGAAAGGTAAAGGCCATTGCACCCCCAACCATTAAGACCTCTGCCTTGCTGGCAAGAGTCCTGAGGACACCCAGCTTGCCTGCTATCTTTGCCCCGCCGACGATAGCCACAAAGGGTCTGGAAGGATGCTCGAGAAGGCTTCCGATCACCTCCACCTCCCGTGCGAGGAGGCGACCCGCAGCACTTGGGAGCCTCGACGGAGGACCGACCACGGATGCATGCTTTCTGTGGGCTACACCAAACGCGTCGTTCACAAAGAAATCCTGGCCCTCGATGAGCCTGTCGACCAGAGCCTGCGAGCACTCCTCCTCACCTGGGTCGAAGCGGACGTTCTCGAGGAGCCTGACGCCGGGAGCGAGAGCAACCAGGCGCTCGCGTACCGGCTCTAGCGAGTACCGGGGATCCACCTCGCCGTGCGGGCGCCCCAGATGGCTACACGCAGTCACCTCTGCTCCGTGATCCAGCAACCACTGGATGGTAGGCATCGCCATGCGGATCCTGTAGTCGTCCTCCACTTCCCAACCACCGCTCTCAACTTGATGCAACGGGGTGTTGAAGTCCACCCGCAACAAGACGTTCTTCCCCGCCACGTCGGGAAGGTCATCCAGGAGCGGCAGGTGAGTGCAGGGGCTCATGAGGCCTCGCTCACCGATCCCCGCTCGCCCGGGCCCCCTGAACCATGAGAGCTGCATCGACAAGCCGGTTCGAGTAGCCCCATTCGTTGTCATACCAGCCAAAGACCTTCACGAGCGTTGCGGGACTGCCCGCCGATCGGGACCCGAGGGGGCCGTCGACCACATCGTCTGGTGTTAGCAAGCCCACGCCCATCGTCATCGTCATCCCAGAGTCAAAGGTACACGAAGCAGTTGAACCTACAATGTCGGACGACACTATCGGGTCATCGGAGTAGTCGAGCACTCGTGCAAGGGAGCCGGTGCTGCTCGCTGAACGGAACGCCGCGTTCACGCTTTCGACGTCCACCTTTCCATCGACCAGAGCCGTAAAGTCGGTAATGGAGCCGACCGGCACCGGCACCCTCAGAGCGGTGCCATCAAGGCGGCCCTTCATAGCCGCCAGCACCAAGCTGGTCGCCTTTGCGGCCCCGGTGGACGCGGGAACTATGTTCACCGCCGCGGACCGGCTCCTGCGCAGATCCTTGTGGGTCAGATCGAGCAGGTTCTGGTCGTTCGTGTAGGCATGAACCGTGGTCATGAGCCCCCGGCGAACCCCGAACGCGTCGTCGAGGACCTTCACCATTGGCACGAAGCAATTCGTCGTGCATGACGCGTTCGAGACGACGAAGTGGCGATCCGGGTCGAAGTCCATATCGTTTACGCCCATCACGAACGTCGCGTCGGCATCCGCAGCAGGAGCCGAGATGATCACCCTCTTCGCCCCTGCAACAAGATGGGCGGAGGCCGCTTCGCGAGACGTAAACCTGCCCGTGCTCTCAATCACCACATCGACCTCGAGATCCCTCCATGGCAGAAGCTCGGGCGAGCGCTCGGACAGAACGCGTATAGACATTGAGGCGACCTCGATAACGCCAGAACGCACCCTAACGTCTTCTGCCAGGCGGCCATAGCTAGAGTCGTAGCGGAGCAGATGCGCGTTGCCGTCAATGGACGCGAGATCGTTCACCGCCACCACGTCCAGGTCGGCCTGGGCGGCTAGAGCCGCTCGCAGGAAGTTCCGGCCAATTCTCCCAAATCCGTTGATTGCCACTCTCACCGGCACAGATCCATCACCTCGTCAACTGGTCACGACTTATCTCCGGCACAGTCAGCGCCGGCTGAAGCCGCACGTTAGTTCAGCAAATCCCGGAGAGCCACTGCAAGCTTTCCGGAGTCATGGGCGAGGCCGTTCTCCTTCGCAAGAAAAATATCCACACAACGCTTCGACATCTTGCCAAGGCTGATCCCCGAGCTGTCACAAAGTACAGCATCCACCTCGACTCCGTGAGCTTCGAGCGCAGCGACATGGTCAGCAACGTCGTAGCCTGCGGCTTCAGGCGCCTGAGCGCGCAGGTTGCATACGTACACCCTCTGGGCGCCACACTTGTGAAGGGCCTCTTTGAGCCCCGGGACGACCACGGCCGCAAGCACACTCGTGTACAAAGACCCTGGCCCGATGATGACCTGATCCGCCCGCTGTATCGCATCCATGGCAAGCTTCGGTGGCTGCGGGTCGCGGGGCTCGAGAAATATCCGAGCTATGTTCCGAGTCGATGCCACTGCGACCTGCCCGTCGACTTCGCAGTCGCGCGCAACCGCCTTCAGAACGACACCATCCAGCGTCGCAGGGAGCACGCGCCCAACAGCGCCCACCAGATGCCCAACCTCGGCAATGGCCGAAAGGAGGTCTCCCGAAGCCTCGGCCAACCCAGCGATCAACAGGTTCCCGAGCGCATGGCCTGCCAGTTCGCCGGCTTGAAAGCGGTGATCAAGCGCAGCCGCCAGAACAGACGAAGGGTCAGCGAGAGCCGCCAGGCACTTGCGAAGATCCCCCGGTGGTGCAGCCCCCATCGTCTCCCTCAAACGCCCGCTGGAACCCCCGTCATCGGCCACAGAAACAATTGCGGTGATCTCGCCAGCGTACTTCCTGGCCGCTCGCAGGGTCGCAGCAAGGCCGTGACCACCACCAAGAGCCACCACCCTTGGGCCGCCGGCCACAAGCGTGGTCAAAGCTCGATATCCCGATGAAACACGGTCGTCTCGAACCCCTGGCCGCGCATCCAGCTCGCAAGCTCTTCCGCGAGAACGACCGAGCGATGCTTTCCGCCAGTACAGCCCATCGCAACTGTAAGATAAGACTTCCCCTCACTACGGTACGCGGGGAGCAGCAACTCGAAGAGCGCACAAAGCTTCTCGAGAAAAGCAGCCGTGTTCTGCTGGCGCATCACGAAGTCGCGCACCGGCCCATCCAGGCCTGTCTTCTCTCGAAGCCCCTCTACCCAGTACGGGTTGGGAAGGAAGCGGCAGTCGAGCACCAGGTCCACATCGCGAGGTATCCCGTGTTTGTAGCCGAACGAAGCGACCGTAGTCTTCATCGAATATCCGGGCTCGTCGCCCCCGAATAGCTCGATCAGCCGCTGGCGGAGTTGGTTGGAGTTCAAGTCCCCGGTGTCCACCACCACGTCGGCAGCCTCCTTGATCGGGGCAAGTGCCCGCCGCTCGCGTGCAATTGCCGCTGACACGCCCTCAGCAGCAACCGGATGCCTGCGGCGAGTTCCCTCGAAACGTCGCACCAGTACCTCGTCGGGGGCGTCCAGGAACAAGACTCTGACCCGCTCTTTGCGAGAGCGCAGGGCCAGCAGCGACTCCTCCAGCTCAACCAGGTGCTCATCACCGCCCCGGCCGGTAACAAAAGCAACCTTCTCCGTCTCGGACCCGGGAACTCCGACGAGTTCGACCACTCGGGTCATGAGAGCCGGAGGGACGTTGTCAATGACGAACCACCCCAGGTCCTCAACCGTCGCCGCTGCGGTGGAGCGCCCTGCGCCCGACAATCCTCCAATGACAAGGTACTCAGCCATTTCTCACCAGACCAGATCTCTGGGGCCCAAACCTGCTTAGTGGCATCTGAGAATCCTACGCTCTCGCGTGCAGCTGGTCGTAAACATCGCGCGCCACGCGGTCCGGGAGCCAGGGGAGTGCCAGAAGATCGTCAAGGGATGCAGCTCGCACGCCGCTTGCCCCGCCGACCTCCGCCAGTAGCCGCCGGCGCCTCACCTCGCCTAGCCCGCTCACACCGTCGAGAAAGCCGCTCTTCATGCGGGTGCTCCTCAGCTTTCGATGGTACTCAATCGCAAACCTGTGAGCCTCGTCACGGATCTGCTGGAGAAGGTAGAGAGCTTCGGAACTTCGCGGTATGCAGATAGGGTCGCCACGGCCGGGCACGAAGACCTCCTCAAAGCTCTTCGCCAGCGCTGCAACAGGGATCCTGGCTTCGAGGCCAAGATCCCGCAGTACCTTCGTGCCCACGCTCAGCTGTCCCTTGCCTCCGTCTAGGAGCAGCAACTGGGGCGGGTAGGCGAACTGCCGGCTCCGTTCCGATCGCGGCTCATCAAGCCTCGAAAGCCTCCTGCGGAGAACTTCAGCCATCGCGGCGTAGTCATCGTTTCCCGCAACAGTGCTGACCTTGAACCTCCGGTACTCGGACCGCTTCGCCAGAGCGTCCTCCATGACAACCATCGAGCCGACATAGTCGGTTCCTTGGAGGTGGCTCATGTCAAAGCATTCGATGCGCAAAGGCGCCTCGGCGAGCCCCAAAGCTTCCTGGAGTGCGTTGAGCGCACGGGCCCTCGCGTTGTGGTCGGACGCCCGCCTCAGCCTGTGCTGATGCAGCGCCTCGTTTGCATTCTTAGAAACGGTCTCGAGCAGGCGACGCTTTCCGCCTCGCCGCGGAACCTTGATCACGATCCGGGACCCCCTGATACCCGAGAGCCACTCCACAAAGAGGTCCATGTCCTCCGGCTCCTCACCAACGAGAATCGTCGCGGGCACGCGGTTGCCGGGTCGCGCTTTGCTCGCTGAACGGCCGGGGTCGCGGACCTCGGTTGCGTCCGCCTGGCCCCCCTGGGAATCTTGTGCATAGAACTGCTCCAGCGCCTGTGCTACGACCTGGGGGCCCGAGATCTCCTCGACCTTGTCGAGTATGAAGCCATTGCGACCCACGACCCTGCCTGAGCGGATGAAGAAGACCTGGACAGCGGCCTCGAGCTCATCTTCTGCTACACCAATGACGTCGAGATCGTCCTCCGCACTCGCGACCATCTCCTGCGTCTCGACCGCAGCGAGCACTGACTCGAGACGGTCCCTCGCCCGAGCCGCAGCCTCGAAACGAAGCTCGCGGGATGCAACATTCATCTCGGATGCAAGGCGCTTGACCACCGGGGCGCTGTCACCATCCAGGAAAGCCATGAACTCAGCGAGCATTGAGGAGTACTCGTCGTGGCTGACCTTTCCAACGCACGGTCCGCAGCAGCGTTTGATATGGAAAAGCAGGCAGGGTCTCCCCAAGCGGGAGTGCCTAACGAGCTTCGCGTCCGAGCAGGTCCTCACTGGGAAGGACTTCAACAACAGATCGAAGGTCTCCCTTATCGCGTTTGGATGTGCGTACGGGCCGAAGTAACGAACGCCCTTTCGCTTTGCACCCCGGACGACAGCCGCACGGGGCCACTCGTGGTTCAACGTCACCGCAAGGTACGGATAGCTCTTCCCGTCCATCAGGCGCACATTGAACCTGGGCTTGTGAACTTTGATCAGGTTGTACTCGAGCATCAAGGCTTCGACGTCGTTACGGACCTGGATCCACTCCACAGACTCTGCGACCGAGAGCATCTGAACAGTTCGGGGAGCGAGGTGGGCAGGGTCCTGGAAATAGCTTGAGAGACGCTGACGTAACGAACGCGCCTTGCCAACATAGATGATCCGGTGGTCGCGGTCACGGAACTGATACGAGCCGGGTGCGTCTGGCACCTCACCGAGCGACTCGCGAGTCAGCATCCAACTACTTTGCCGCAATCGGAGCGCCTGCGTGTACAGCGGCCACGGATTGCCCACCCGAGGAGGCCATCGACAGCGAACCCAGCGGGGCTCCACCGCTCGGGTCCACGCGCCTGTCCTAACATCCGCCGCTTGTACTAAACTAATCGTTGAGCCGGCCTGGTATCCCGGTGACATAGTGAAGCTCTCGGGTCGACAACCCCGCGGATGGGCGACCAGGCTGTCCCCGCCGACCTGACGAGAGCGATACCCAAGAAGGGTTGGTGGACATGCTTCGTCTGCAAATGGCGCTCCCCGAGCGCTACGTGAAGGCATCTCCAGGTGAGCTGGAGTCATGGATCCGCGCTGCAAAGGAGCGCCTGGGTTCGCAGCTGCTTATCCTGGGCCACCATTACCAGCGGGATGAGGTGATGCGGTGGGCGGATGCAAGAGGCGACTCGTTGCGACTCTCGAAGATAGCCGCAGACCGAAAAGATGCAAAGTACATCGTCTTCTGCGGAGTGCACTTCATGGCAGAAGCGGCCGACATCATCACCTCTGACGAACAAAAGGTGATACTTCCGGACCTGAACGCAGGCTGCTCGATGGCGGACATGGCGGACGCGGACGATGTGGAGGAGGCATGGGCATCGCTCTCCAGAGCTGTCGACGTCAAGCGTCTGGTGCCGATCACCTACATCAACTCCTCGGCTGCCCTGAAGGCCTTCGTGGGACGAAAGGGTGGGAGCGTGTGCACCTCCTCGAACGCCCGCGCCGTGCTCAGCTGGGCACTTGGGATCGGGGCGGGGAATCCGGCGAAGGGAGCCAACGATACAGGCGCATCTCCTCGCTCCGCACAGAAGCCGGTGAACGCTGAAGCAAGCCCTGGGGACCAGGTTCTGTTCTTCCCAGACCAGCATCTGGGCCGCAATACCGCTTACCAGCTCGGCTTCACAGAACACGACATGCGCCTATGGGACCCGCGCCACGATTGCGGCGGCCTCAGCGAAGCCGAGATGAAGGAGGCGACCATCCTTTTATGGAAAGGGCATTGCTCTGTGCATCAGCGGTTCCGGCCCGAGCACGTAGAGCAGTTCCGTGCCGCCTACCCCGATGGAGTCGTTGTCGTGCACCCAGAGTGCTCTCACGAGCTGGTGGCGCTGGCTGACTCCGCAGGATCGACCGACTTCATCATCCGCACGGTCCGCGAAGCTCCACCCGGGGCGGTCCTCGGCATCGGAACCGAGATCCACCTAGTGAAGCGGCTGGCCGACGAGCACCCAGACAAGACCGTCGTGTCGCTAGACCCGCTCGTGTGCCCCTGTTCGACGATGTTCAGGATCGACGAGCCACACCTCGCCTGGGTCCTTGAAGGCCTCCTTGAAGGCGAAGTCCGCAACCAGATCACCGTTCCCACCTCCACTGCGGCCGATGCTCACCTCGCTCTGGAGCGGATGCTGGACATCGTCTGATCGAGTTGCCTCCGCCCCACGCCTGAAGGCGCGGGATTCCGACGTGTCACCTTGGCTGTCTCTTCGGAGGATCATTGAGCAGCTTACGAGGCCATAAGCAAACCACCAGCGGGTACCCCACCATCGCCAAGGTCTTCGTGCTGTGGTGCAAACGCACTATTTCGCTCCAAGCAGGCTGTCGCAAAATGGCCCGAAACAGCGGTCTCCGAAGGCAAAACCCCAGGTGGCGTTCCGCTCCAAATGCATTTTGCGACAGCCTGCAAGAGCGCGTTTCGTGCTCTCACGAGATCGAGGACATCTCCATCTCCTTCTTGCTCCGCGCAAAGCCAGAGGCATGCCGATAGCGCCGTCTTGTTTGACAAGCAGTACTGTAGGTCGTCACTACTGCACAAGGGTGTATCATTCACGCTTGTCTACCCCAGCAGGGCTCTTTGACCTCACGGCAAGAGTCGGGGCTTGAGCTTGCAGTCCAGTCAGCCCGGGAGCTTTGCTTTACCCAAAGGCTTTGCCTTTCTTGCTTTCTTTGCCGGGCTCACGGTTGTTGCGCCGCCATCGCGGCGGCTGCGGCCGCGCTTGGGGGTGCCGCCAACAACATCGCAGAGCGCCGCTCCTGTGTAGCTTCCCTTCGTTGCCGCGATCTTCTCTGGACTCCCCGCGGCAACTACGCTTCCCCCTCCGTCGCCTCCTTCAGGGCCCAGGTCCACAACCCAGTCAGCGGTCTTAATTACGTCGAGGTTGTGCTCGATGACTACAACGGTGTTCCCTTGGTCCACGAGCGCGGATAGCACCCCGAGAAGTTTTCGCACGTCCTCGAAGTGCAGCCCAGTCGTTGGCTCATCGAGTATGTAAAGAGTATGGCCGGTAGGTCGCTTCGCAAGCTCTGATGCGAGCTTTACGCGCTGGGCCTCCCCGCCGGACAAAGTGGGAGCGGGCTGGCCGAGCCTCACATATCCCAATCCCACGTCCACCAGTGTCTGGAGGTGGCGAGCTATCGAGCGCTGGTTGGCAAAGAACGCGAGCGCCTCGTCACACGGCATCGCCAGCACATCGGCGATGTTCTTGCCTTTGAAGGTGATGTCAAGCGTGTCGCGGTTATACCTGGATCCGTTGCAGACCTCGCACGGCACGTAGACGTCTGGCAGGAAGTGCATCTCAATCCTGATAGTCCCATCGCCTGCGCACGCCTCGCAGCGTCCCCCTGAAACGTTGAAGGAGAACCTGCCCGGCAGGTACCCCCTAACGCGCGCTTCAGACGCGCTGGCAAAGAGCTTGCGTATCGCGTCAAAGACTCCCGTGTAGGTAGCTGGATTCGAGCGGGGAGTCCGTCCGATCGGCGACTGGTCCACATCCACCACCTTGTCTACAAGATCCACCCCCTCGATGGTCCGGTGCTTGCCGGGCACGACCTTGGAGCGGTAGAGGCGCTTGCGGAGTCCAGCATGGAGCACATCGTTCACCAGGGTGGACTTCCCGGACCCAGATACCCCGGTAACAGCGACGAAGCATCCAAGCGGGATCTCGACGTCAATCTCACGCAGGTTGTGCTCGCGCGCGCCCCGCACGACCAACCGGCGCCCCGCTGGCTCGCGCCTAATGCGCGGCACCGGGATACAAAGCTCCCCCGACAGGTAGCGGCCAGTAAGCGACTCCGAGCTCGCGAGGAGGTCCGCATAAGAGCCGGCGCAGACTATCGCCCCGCCGTGCTCACCCGCTCCAGGTCCGATATCCACGATGTAATCGGCGCTACGGATCGTCTCGCTGTCATGCTCGACGACGATGACAGTGTTCCCTAGGTCCCGCAGCCTGAGAAGGGTCTCAATGAGCCGGTGATTGTCCCTCGGATGCAACCCGATCGAGGGTTCGTCCAGCACATACAGCACTCCGACCAGGCCGCTTCCGATCTGGCTCGCAAGCCTTATACGCTGTGCCTCCCCTCCGGCAAGCGTGCCGGCCGACCTGTTCAACGTGAGGTAGTCGAGCCCGACGTCGACCAGGAAGCGCAGCCTGGAAACCACCTCGGCAACTACCCGATCTGCAATCGCCTTGTCCCTCTCGGACAGCTCCATGGACCCGACGGCATCCAGCGCGTCCCGAATGGACAGGTTGCACAGTTCGAAGATTCCACGCTCGCCAACGGTCACGGCTAGGGACTCCGGGCGCAGGCGTGCTCCGTTGCACGATGGGCATGGCACCTCGCGCATGTAACCCTCTATCGCCTCGCGCGCGGCATCAGACTCCGCCTCGGAGTGCCGCCTTTGCAGGTACGCAATGATGCCCTCATACCCGCTGGAGTAGGACCGCAACCTTCCAAACCGGTTCCGGTACTGTACATGCACCCGCTTGCCCTCTAGTCCGTAAAGCAGGATCTTCTGATGGGACTTGCGCAACTTTGACCAGGGCGTAGACATCGAGAACCCCTGGGCCTCGGCAATCCCCGCGAGCATCCCGAGGAAGTAGCCGCTTCGTGCTCCAGCCCAAGGTGCGAGAGCCCCCTGCTCCAGAGACTTGCTCGGGTCCGGGACCACGAGTTCGGGATCCACCTCAAAGCGGGTTCCAAGGCCCGCGCAGTGCCGGCAAGCACCGTAGGGGGAATTGAACGAAAAGCTGCGCGGCGCGAGCTCGTCGAAGCTGAGATCGCAGTGCGAGCAGGCGAGGTGCCTGCTGAATGTGAGCAAGTCCCCTACGTCCTCGCCGTGTTCGGCTTCCTTCGCCTTCCCGCGGCCCTGGCCGCTCGAATCTCCTCCTGCGCTTACGATCTTGATCTCGACAACGCCGCCCGCAAGCCCCAGCGCGGTCTCCATCGAATCTGTGAGGCGCCGCTCGATCCCATCGCGTTGCACTAGGCGATCCACCACAACCTCGATGGTGTGCTGCTCGTAACGCGCAAGGTCAAGCTCCTCGCTTGCAGACAGCTCAACCAGATCCCCGTCGATCCTCGCTCGCGCATACCCTTGGCGGGACAACTCTGCAAGCAGCCCCGTGTACTCCCCCTTCCTCCCTCGCACGACTGGCGCGAGAACTTCGAACCGTGTGCCAGATGGCAGCTCCAATACGTGGTCCACGATCTGCTGGGCAGTCTGGCGAGCAACCAGCCTGCCGCAGGACGGGCAGTGCGGGACACCCACCCTCGCGTAAAGCAGGCGCAGGTAGTCGTAGATCTCCGTTATTGTCCCTACCGTTGAACGCGGGTTCCTCGACGACGATTTTTGATCTATCGAGATGGCTGGCGAGAGGCCCTCTATGAAGTCGACATCCGGCTTGTCCATTTGGCCTAGGAATTGGCGCGCATAGGACGATAGCGACTCCACGTAGCGGCGCTGACCCTCAGCGTAGATGGTGTCGAACGCAAGCGAAGACTTGCCAGACCCCGATAGACCGGTGAAAACAATCAGCTTGTCACGGGGTAAATCCACAGAGAGATCACGGAGGTTGTGCTCACGCGCACCCCGTACCACGATTTGATCCGCCATCCGATGCACGATACAGCCTCAAGACGACCGCGCTGTCACTGAGCCTCGGCGAGCTCCCGCTTCAGCTCGGCGACCTCGTCGCGTAGCAACGCTGCCTCTTCGAAACGCAGCGCGGCCGCAGCATCGTGCATCTGCTTTTCCATCAAGGCGACGAGGGCCTCGATCTCACCCCGAGGAAACCCCTCGGTGACCAGGCTCTGTCCAGCACCCTCGACCGGAGACACCTGGTAGCTTCCCCTCGGCACAGAGCGAGCCGATCGGCCACCGCCACGGCTGCGACCCGTCGAGGTCGCGCCATTCGGGTCGCGGGGACCGAGCTGTCCCAGGATGTCCCTCACCGCCTTGCGCACCGTCTGCGGATCTATCCCATGACGTGCATTGTGCTCCTTCTGGCGCTCCCTACGCCTGCGAGTCTCCGAGATCGCTGCACGCATCGAAGCAGTTGTAGTGTCCGCGTACATCACCACCTTCCCGCTCACGTTGCGAGCCGCTCGGCCGATCGTCTGCACCAGCGATGTCGAGCTGCGCAGGAAGCCCTCCTTGTCAGCATCGAGAATCGCGACCAATGATACCTCTGGGAGATCCAGCCCCTCACGGAGCAGGTTAATCCCAACCAGCACATCGAATTCCCCGAGTCGAAGGTCACGCAGGATCTCGATGCGGGAAAGGGTGTCAATGTTCGAGTGAAGATACCTGACACGCACACCCATCTCCAGCAGGTAGTCCGACAGATCCTCGGCCATCTTCTTGGTCAGGGTGGTCACAAGTACCCTTTCACCTCGCTCCACGACCTGCTCGATCTCCGCGATGAGATCGTCGATCTGGCCATCGGTGGGCTTCACCACGATCTCCGGATCCAGCAGGCCAGTAGGTCTGACTATCTGCTCGACCACCTGGCTGGACTCGCCCAACTCGAACGAGGAGGGCGTAGCTGACAGGAATATGCACTGGTTGACGCGCTCGTAGAACTCGCTAAAGCGCAATGGCCGGTTATCCAGCGCAGACGGGAGCCGAAAGCCGTGCTCCACGAGCGTCTCCTTACGAGACCGGTCCCCCTCATACTGGCCGCGCAGCTGCGGGACCGCTATGTGGCTCTCGTCGATCACGACCAGATAGTCCTCTGGGAAGTAGTCAAGGAGAGTGCTCGGAGGCTCTCCCGGAGAGCGCCCGTCGATGTGGCGACTGTAATTCTCCACCCCGTTGCACACGCCCACCTCGGTGAGCATCTCGAGGTCGTAACGCGTTCGCATCCTGAGTCTCTGCGCCTCCAGCAGCTTGCCGTCGCGCTCCAGACGAACCAGCTGCTCGCCAAGCTCCACCTCGATCGAGGCTATTGCTCGCTTGAGCCGCTCAGGTCCAGCTACATAGTGGCTTGCCGGGAAGATCACGAGCTCCTCCAAGACTTCGAGAATCTCGCCGCTCAATGGGTCGAAGCGGACCATCTTGTCGATCTCGTCGCCGAACAGCTCGACACGAACGCAGGTCTCCTCGTAGGCGGGGAAGATCTCGATTGCATCACCTCGGACCTTGAACTTGCCTCTCGCAAGCTGATAATCGTTGCGCTCGTAGTGGATATCCACCAACCGGGAGAGGATACGGCGCTGGTCGTGCTCCTCGCCCACCCTGAGCACGAGGATGCGCTCCGCATACTCCTCCGGCGAGCCCAGGCCGTAAATACACGAGACAGACGCCACGACGATCACGTCGCGCCTCGTGAGCAGGCCAGACGTCGCGGAGTGACGTAGTCTGTCCACATCGTCGTTTATCGAGGAGTCCTTCTCGATGTAAGTATCGCTCGAGGGGATGTACGCCTCGGGCTGGTAGTAGTCGTAGTACGAGACGAAGTACTCGACCCGGTTCCCCGGGAACAGCTCCCCGAGTTCGCTCGCCAACTGGGCAGCAAGGGACTTATTGGGCTCGATAATCAAGGTCGGCCGCTGCACGGCCTCGATGGTCCAAGCCATCGTCGCGGTCTTCCCGCTGCCGGTGATGCCAAGTAGCGTCTGGAACCGGTCGCCGCGTTCGATCCCCTTCACCAGCTGCTCGATTGCCTGCGGCTGATCCCCTGCAGGAGAAAACTCCGAGACTACCTTGAACGAAGGCATTCCTACGATCTTACGGCCAAAGCCTTGACCTGGAGAGCATGGAGCACCTCACGCACACCTCAGGGCGCGCTCTCGAGGTTCAAGAGGCGTTCCCAAACGCGTTCCACCTGTTCGCCCAGGTGAGAAAGTGAGGAAGAGTTGTCGATCACGAAGTCCGCTATAGCGATCCGCTGCTCCCGGCTCGCCTGAGCCTCGATCCGTGCGATTGCCTCAGACCGGGTCATCTGCCTCGATGCCGCGAGCCTCTCTAGGACCACCTCCTCAGGAGCGTCCACAACCACGACTGCCTGCGGGCGAATCGAGGCTCCCGTGATCTCTGTAAGAAGTGGGATCTCAAGCACTGTCGCACAACACGACGGGGGAGCAGCAGCTACGCGCCGTGCAATCTCCGCTGCAATCGCAGGATGCGTGAGCGACTCCAGGTCCCTTCGCGCTTGGGCATCTGCGAAGACGATGTCAGCGAGGGCCTTTCTGTCGATGTTTCCGTCCACAGAGACGACCCCTGGACCAAAACGCTCGACTACACCCGCGAAGGCTGCACCACCTGGCATGACGACCAATCGTGCAATCGCGTCTGCGTCGACGACGAACGCTCCCAGCTCGGCGAAGATCTGCGCAACCGTGGACTTGCCCGACCCGATCCCCCCTGTCAGGGCTACGGATATCACCTCGCCGCCGGTGTCACCATCTCACGAGCCTCTAAACGGCGACGACACTACGCCAAGAAGCACCAGCGCGGCATCACTTGTGTCATCGGAGATGAAGAAGTCGTCAGCTGTGATGCCAGTAGCACCCGAGGTGTCACTCTTCGCCAGCAGGCGGTAAGCGACAGGCAGCACTCGTGTGTAGAAACCGATGTACCAACTTCTCGGCATCCGGTGCCGCAGATCCAAGAAGTCCAGCCTCAAGAGCTTCTCCGCTTTAGCACGCCTTGCAGCGAAATCCTCGTGAACCCGTGGGGTCGCGCCCATTCCGAAAACGTGGACATTGGCAAAATGATCGCCGAGAAGGGCCGAAAGGTCATCCCGCTCGAACTGGACCAGGTGAAACGGGTTCTCGAAGTCGAATGGCCGGTTCGGAGTCAAGAAGAAGGCGGTGCCGCTGTCGGCAAGAATCCGACCCACCTCCCTCACGTGGTCCTCGGGCCTTTCGAAGTGCTCAACCACATGTGATGAGCAGACCCAGTCCATCGACGCGTCGCGGATGCCGAGACGGAGCGCGTCCATCCCAGCCACACGCAGCCCTTTCTCCGACCACCTGCGCGACGCATCCTGAGCTACACCCACGCTGTAGTCGATGCCGAGCACGCTTCGATCAGGCGCCAGAAAGCTCGCTGACTCGAAGCCGTCTCCGCAGCCGATGTCGAGCACCCACCCGGGGCCCAACCTCGCACTAACAGCCCGGTAGCCCGCTTCGTGAAGCGCTAGGAGCGAGTCAGGCGTCACCCCTTCCACGGGACGCTCTCCCGTCAGCTTGGACATACTCCTCCATCTGCTCTTTGATCGTTATCCATTCGCATGCTCCGCACGGCCCCAAAGCACAGGCATCCAGGCCGGACCTTGGGACCCAGCAGGCCCCGATCACCAACCCCATCGACAGCGGGGGATCCCGCCACGAGGGCAAGCAGCGTCACTGTAGCATCACTCGCAAAGAGCATCTGGTCGATACATCTCGCGGCTCAGTGCGCAGCATGGATCGCACCATGGGGAAAGAGAACCTTCAGCGGGACGGGAAAGGTGATGGAACGAACCCCTCGTGGCGGTCGCCAGCTGAGGACCACGATGCCGTCACGATCCACAACCAGACGGGCATGCAGATCGTCGCGCAGGTATCGAACGGCAAAGGCCACCACATTGGGAGGAGCGCTGCCTATCCCCGGGGAAGCCTTCTCGTCCACCACGAACACCACTTGCCGGGCAGACACGGGTTCTTTAAGATCCATACGCAGGGCCGGAGACGATCCGATCGTCCTCAGCCCTAGAAATGGGTAGACCCACCTTCGCGCCGCGAAGCGCCCGATGATCATCGGCGTGATCACCACCTCTGCACTTGCCGGCACCTCGCTGCGTACGATCGCGAGCTCATTGCTCGTAGTCGCATTGATTTTAAGGAGGGACGCGAAAAGGTTCGGCGTCCATGCTGTCGCGATCACAAGCGTCTGCACCAGGGACGCTACAGCGAGGAGCCCAGCAAGAATCCGCACCCGCCGCGACCTTCGCCAGAGCCAGCACAGGACGAACACCCCTCCTACCGCTATGAACATCTCGGCCGGGAAGCTTTGAAACGAAATGTTGGGTTGCAGAAATCCCCCGGCATTGAGGACATTCGCGAGGAGCACGACAACAGCGACTCCGGCAGCCTCCGGTGACATGATGCCAATAAACCCTGGGCCAGCGAGAACTCGGTAGAGATCAGTTGCGTGCTGGCCGATCATCCGCGCCGGGGCCGAGGGGTGGCGAAAGATTCCCACGCCGATCGCGAGCAAGGCAGCTGCCCCACCGGGCAGGGTGTTAGAACCGGACAGGTAGCCGTACGCAGACGGCAGAGAAGATCCAAGGTTCGCGTGCAATGCCGCCACGATCGCGAGCCACGATGCACCTATCACGACCAGTGCCGCGCCCTGCCGGCGCGCCGAGCGGCCGGCAAGAAGCCGGGATATCCCAAGACCCACTACATAGGTGGCCGCTACGTCCCCGCAGGCCAGCACACCAATAACCCAGACCCAGGCCCTGGGCCTCCCGCGCGTCCACATCTCGCGCGCTGCGAGCAACAGGAACAACGCAGCAAGCGCCTGAAGGTGAAAGTTGATGAGGCTTGCCCAATACACCCATGGGTTTGCCACGAGGGTGATCAGCAGCAAGAGAGCCACCAGGATGCCGCCCCTCCTGCTCCCATGCCATCGTTCGCCAAGGATGTCAAGTCCCCACAGGTACGCAACCAGAACTGCGCCCGCGGCGCAGATGTCCTGAATTACCAGCAAGGTTATCGAGTGGTCATAGATGAGCCCGATCAGAGAAAGGGGCCACATCGCGAGTTCCAGGTGGTTCTGCAAGAACGGGGCACCGTAGTCAGTCGCCCCCCGCGCAAGCATGGTGTTGTACGGATTCAGGTGGCCATGCGCTATCTCGAAGAATGCTTGACGGTAGATGCCGGCATCGGTACTGAGCCCAGACACCAGATAAAGGCGCACACTCCAGGCGCAAAGGATTGCAAACAGCACCGCGGAGGCGGCTAGCCCAACCCTTCGCAGCAACGGCCACGGAAGCTCTGCGATCCCGGGTCCAGCCTCCACGCGATCCGGGCCGCTGTTCATGCGGGCGAGATCCGCCTCATGGTCGATCATTGAGAATCCGAGCCTAACTATCTCATAAGCCGATCAGCTCAAGCATGTGCCAGATCATACGAGCGATGCGGGATCGATACGACTCCCAACAGATTGGCGCGAACTTTCCGCGCGCATATTCGGAATTCGTCACGCATGCATGAGCGCCGACATCTCCGAGAGCCCACGCGAATACAACAGCCCTGACGCGATCTGCAAATATAACGGGGATGCCTTCCGAAGCGCTCCCGCGACGCACCCGACGGACCGTAGCCCCCAGCATGGCTCGGACGCTAACGCCGATTTCCACGCAACCAGTTCGGCACAACATTCGGCCCCCATGGCTACCTGGGCTCAGCGCAGCTCGAAGCGCAGGACCCTGCCTCCCCACCAGGGCACCTTGGTCTCGGCAGGGAGGCTGGCCTGGCGTAGCACCGGCGTGTAGGCGCGCCGCTCCAAGCGGACGGTGACGGCATCGGCGGTGGTGATGATCTGGCCGGGGGTTTCCAAGAAGCGGCGCTGGATGGTGTCGGGGGTCGCGTGCAGGTAGCCCGGCAGACGAACGCGCAGCGCGGCGATGAGCGCTTGAGCCAACACGGCGAGCATCACGTCCAGATCGACGTTCAAGTTGACGGTGCTCGAGAGCGCGTCGGTGCAGAAGGCGCGGATGATCTCTGCGAGGCGCTGCTCGATGGTCATCCGCCGGGCGTAGTGCTCGACGAGAACCTTGATGGACGCAGCGCACTCGTTGGTGATGATGACGCTGGGGGCGTCATGCCCGAGGCCCGTGACGACCAGCTGGCGGAGCGTTCCGGGGTAGGTGGTGAGGGACACCGCGGGGTCCTCGTGCACTCGAGGGCTGTTGTAGGGGCCGGGGCGGTCGAGGGCAATGGTCTTGAAGTCAGCGGGAACGAGGCTCTTGATGTGCCTGATCAAGCCAGGTGAGCGCATCCGCAAGGTAAGGAAGCGCACCCCCCTGGCGTCCAGTTCGCCGAGGACCTGTTGCGTCGTGACCTTTTGATCCATCACCACCATGTGCGGGTCGGCCCCCGACACCTCCCTCCAGTGGTCACAGAAGGCGAGCACCTCCCTCGCCTGGGTCGCCTTGGAGAGGTCCGCATTGGCGTAGACGAGGTTGTGGGTGCCCGAGTCCTGGGCGAAGAAGGTGAGCACCGATCTGGCCCGCTGAGATCGCTTGGGCACGTAGTGGCGCTCCAACACCGGGTCGGCTCCCCAGTGCATGACCGCATGGAAGTCCAGGTCGAAGATCGCCTCCTCACTGGTGGCGAGGCCCGAGGCGATCATCTTCTTGTCCAGTGCGGAGAGAAAGGCGCGCTGATGGTCATGGGAGGTCCGGTAGGAGTAGTCGGTGAGCGCGGACTTCTTCGGCAGGGTCGCCATGCCGGCCAGCAACCCGGCGGTTGGGTCTGATAACAGGTCATCGACATGGGAGACCCGCCGGGTGCGGGTCAGCTTGAGCGACAGCAGCGACAACATCCAGGAGGTGGCTGGGATCACCCTGGTGCCCGGGTAGCTACCGGCAGCGATCAGGCCGGGCAGGTCCATAGCCACCAGGTCCGGGACCACGAGCAACAGCCCCGCCCGAACGGTGTCGATGCGATGTGGCCAGGTGTCGAAGTCGATCACCTTTGCCCGGGGGAGCCTGGTGTCACGCCCAAAGGTAGTCGGTGAGATGCTCGAGACTGGCTCAGGGTGGCGAAGCAGGCGACCAAAGCCCTCCTCGGCGAGGATCTCCCCGACCGAAGTCCGATTCAGTGGGCTCCCCTCCTGGCCCAGACGGGCGGAGATCTCGTAGGTGGACAGACCCTCCCGGCGCAGTTCGATCACCCGGCCCCTCGCCGCGTCCTTCTTTGGGGCGCTGCCCGGCGCCGGCCCGGGCCGCCCCGGCGGGGCGAACAGTGCGAGCTTGCCGGCACGCAACTGCCGGGCCAGGTCAACCATCGCCCAACGGGTGTAGCCGAAGCGCTCCCCCGCCTCGGCCCAGGAGAGCCCGTCCAGGTAATGGGCGCGCAGGGCCTCGTAGCGGCGCTGGTTGAGCTGGCTCGGAGACCTGAAGAACTCCGCCCCCTGCTGTTGGGGGGATCTACCTGGCATCCCAGCCCCTTCGATGAAGAACCCTGGCCCGGCCCCGCGTCGCCGCCTGGAACCGCCCTGCACCTTTTCCCTTGCCCCAAGCCCGATCTTGGTGGACGACCGGTCCGCCTGCCAGCGACTGCCCCTGCCCGCTGCGCCTGTGCACGAATCCCATAGCTGTAGGCTAGCAGGAGGATACCCACAATGCCATGATTGACTCACTCATACTGCCCAGCGCGAACTTTCCAGCCAGTACGCGGGCATTCTCGCGTCTTCCCCGCGCTTGAACCCCCAACTGCGAGCTGGGTTTCTTGTGGTCAACTCCCTGTTGTGGAAATCGGCGCTAAGGCAAGTGGGCCGCTCTCTCATGCGAAACACCCGGTTGAACCTGTCCTTGGCGGTCCATCTCGGGCTAGCCGCGATTGCCTACGTGCCTATGCTGCTGGCAAAACCCGGCCTGGTAGCAGCCGACACGAAGCAGTACCTCTACCTCGATCCTGGCCGCATGCTTCACGCGGCCGCCTATATGTGGAACCCGAATTCGAACCTCGGGACGATCACCCATGAGAACATCGGATACCTGCTTCCCATGGGGCCGTTTTTCTGGATCACAGCTCACCTCGGCATAGCAACCTGGGTCGCTCAGAGGCTCTGGGTTGGGACAATCCTGTTCGCAGCCGCGGCTGGCGTGCTTTTCTTGTGCCGAACGCTTGCAGTGCCTGGTCCAGGGCAACCGATCTCAGCGATCGCGTACATGTTGAGCCCTTACTTCCTCCAGTACGTGGGAAGGATGTCGGTCATCCTTCTCCCGTGGGCAGCCCTTCCCTGGCTCGTAGCGCTGGCAGCGCGCTCCCTACGCCAGCGTAGCTGGCGCTATCCCGCGCTTTTCGCTCTGGTTGTTGCACTGGTCAGCGGGGTGAACGCAACGGCAATCCTCTACGCTGGCCTCGCTCCGGTCGCCTGGATCGCGTACGCGACCTGGGTTCGTCGCGAAGTCCCCGCAAAGCGAGCAGGAATCGTCGTAGCGCAGATCGGGCTGCTTACAACCTTGGCCTCTCTGTGGTGGGCAGCTGGTCTACGGATCGAAGCTGCGTACGGGATCAATGTGCTCAAGTACACCGAAACGCTTCCCGCGGTTGCAAGCACCTCCCTCGCCTCGGAGTCACTTCGAGGACTCGGCTACTGGTACTTCTACGGCGGCGGGCGACTCGGCCCCTGGCTCGGAGCATCGGTCCAGTACACCCAGCAGGTCTGGCTTGTCGCAGCGAGTTTTGCGGTTCCCGCTCTTGCAATATTGGCCGCGATCATCACGCGATGGCGTCACCGCTCCTACTTCGTGCTGATTGGGTTGACCGGCCTCGCTCTCAGCGTCGGCACGTACCCGTTCAAGCACCCATCGATCCTCGGCGGTGCGCTCAAAGCATTCATGACCAACACCACAGCAGGGCTCGCTCTGAGGTCCACTGACAGAGCGACGCCATTGCTCCTGCTCTCCACGTCGATGTGATGCTGCATCCAGATGGCCAGTACGACCCGGAGGTCATACCTCACCTCGTCGAGTCCATCAAGGCGGGCCGGGCCGAGATGGTGCTCGGCAGCACGATGCTGGTGCCGGGGACCGCACGCCAAGGAGGAATGCCGTTGTACCGGTTCGTGTCCAACTGGCCGTCCTCACGATGATCGAGAACCTCATTATGAGAACGCGCTTCTCCGAACTGCACACCGGCTACCGGGCCTACTCCACGAACTTCCTGCGTACCGTACCATTCATGCGTAACAACGATAGATTCGTAGTCGACACGCAAATCATCGCCCAGGCGATGGCCTTCGAGCAACGGGTAGTGGAGGTTCCTATCCAGACCCGCTACGCCGCCGACTCCTCATCCACCAGCATGGCAGCCAATGTGCACTATGGAGTTGGCACTCTGTGGACCATGGTGCGGCTCTTCTTGCACCGTCACGGCCTGCCATGCTGGCTATTCAAGCCATGAGCCGTAGTGGAGCGAGGCCAGGACAAGAGCCCGTGTTGTTACTATCTGCGTAACTTGAAGTCACGATAAGGAATCAAGAGTGGCCAATGGCAAAGTGACCGATGCAAGAGGTGCCAGCTCGATTGGTTGGAGAGCGGGAACAAGCTCGAGCATGACCGAGCAAGGCCAGGGCGCACCTCCCCGGATCAATAGGTTCAGACACCGCCTGAAGGTCGGGCTCTTGGTCTTCTTCTCCTATCAGGCCATCAGCGTCCTCATGTGGCAGAATGTTTGGTTTGCCCACCCGTCTTCGGTGATGACCTGCACATGTGTTGATGCAGCTCATTCGCTGTGGTTTCTAGCATGGGTTCCGTACGCGATCACCCATGGGCACAGCCCATTCTTCTCAACGTGGATGTACGCCCCAAAGGGCGTGAACTTGTTGGCGAACACATCGACGCCGCTTCTTGGTTTGCTGCTCGCGCCTGTAACATGGCTGTTCGGTCCTGTCACCGCGTTGAACCTTGCGCTGGTCGTGGCTCCAGCAGCATCTGCAGGGGGGGGCTACTTCGCCGCGCGGCACTGGACCGCATCAGTGCCTGCGTCTTTCATTGCCGGTCTGATCTTCGGCTTCTCGCCGTTCGTGCTCTCAAGCCTTTCGTTCGTCGAGCTGAACCTGGCCACCCTGGCACTGCTTCCTCTGATGCTCGTGGTGGCAGACGAGATTCTCGTACGCCAGAGGGGCAACCCGTTGTTGTGGGGCACGCTCCTCGGTGTCCTCGCGACGGCGCAGTTCTTCATCTCGTCGGAGTTCTTGGCCATATTCGCCGTCCTGGCGGTTCTCGGAACAGCACTGCTCGTCATATTGAACCCCCGGAGAACGCGAGAGAGCTTGCCTTATGCCGCAAAGGCTGTCGGTGTTGCCACTGTGGTTGGCGGAGTTCTTCTTTCCTGGCCAGTGTGTTTCGAGCTGGCAGGTCCACAGCATTTCTCGGGACCACCGTGGCCTTCCATCTGGCTATACGGCGCCATTCCGGGGCAGTTGGTGCTCCCAAACGCGGTGCGGGTGCGTAGCCAGTTCGGACATCCGTTCCCTCCTGGCCCTTATCTCGGGCCTGCGGTCGTTGCCGCATGCGCTGTCGCTCTAGTCGTTTGCTGGAGAGATCGCACCGTCCGATTCTTTGCCATCATGTTCGCACTCGCTGTTTCATTCTCCCTCGGTGGCATGCTGCACACCTCCCCTGGACTGGGTGGACTCCATCCTGGAGTCTGGCTGCCATGGCAGGTATTTGAGCACCTACCGGTCATCGGGTCAATCTCACCGCTGCACTTCAGTGCGGTTGTGCCCCTCTTCGCATCCATCGTCATAGCGAAAGGACTGGAACAGATGGGGACGCTCGCTTCCAATGCCTTTCGGATACGACCGAAGGCGACCTTGCTTCACAACGTAGCGGTGGCGAGGGTTCTCGAGTTGACGACAATCACCATCTTGGCCCTGGCGACGCTCCTCCCGTACGCGGGCGTCTTCCCACTGCCGTACGCCGTGCAGGATACGAGAGTTCCTCGATGGTTCACTACAAGTGGTTTGAAGACTCGTTCTGGCGAGACCGTGCTGGTCATTCCATACCCGACGCCGGCCACGGCTGAACCTCTAGTCTGGCAGGCAGCCGCTGGGATGCATTTCAAGATCGTGGGTGGATGGGCTCTCCTGCCGGGAAGCAATGGACGCGCTGACCCCGGGCTGGAATCAGGACCAGCGCAGAGCGCATTGCGCGGCCTCAGCCTGCCAGGGCAGAAGACGCCCTTGGCTTCTCCGGGTTTAGTATCCACCGTCACAAGGGCGATCTCGCGGTGGGGTGTCTCCACGGTGGTCGTCACCGACAGGGGGGAATCGCCCTTGTACGCGCTTGGGTTCTTCACGGCTGCTCTCGGACGCGCACCTGTTCTTCAAGGGCGCTTGTGGGTCTGGTATCACGTTCGCAACCACCCGGCTCCTTACGGAGCGTCCGCCCGCACAGTTCTTGACTGTGCAAATGAGGGGGCTTCGCATGCGAACGATCCCATGTACGTACCGCACTGCGTATCATCGCGGTCGCTATCAACCCATCCCTGACATCGCCGTCGAGGCGACCTGCCGGGAAAGCGGGGCGGCACCTCGACATAGCATTGGTGCGAAGCCGTCGCCGCGCGACTCGAAAAGGTCAGCATGCATGAGCGCCGACATCTCCGAGAGCCCACGCGAATACAACAGCCCTGACGCGATCTGCAACTATAGCGGGGATGCCTTCCGAAGCGCTCCCGCGACGCACCCGACGGACCGCAGCCCCCAGCATGGCTCGCACGCTAAGGCAAGTGGGCCGCTCTCTCATGCGAAACACCCGGTTGAACCTGTCCTTGGCGGTCCATCTCGGGCTAGCCGCGATTGCCTACGTGCCTATGCTGCTGGCAAAACCCGGCCTGGTAGCAGCCGACACGAAGCAGTACCTCTACCTCGATCCTGGCCGCATGCTTCACGCGGCCGCCTATATGTGGAACCCGAATTCGAACCTCGGGACGATCACCCATGAGAACATCGGATACCTGCTTCCCATGGGGCCGTTTTTCTGGATCACAGCTCACCTCGGCATAGCAACCTGGGTCGCTCAGAGGCTCTGGGTTGGGACAATCCTGTTCGCAGCCGCGGCTGGCGTGCTTTTCTTGTGCCGAACGCTTGCAGTGCCTGGTCCAGGGCAACCGATCTCAGCGATCGCGTACATGTTGAGCCCTTACTTCCTCCAGTACGTGGGAAGGATGTCGGTCATCCTTCTCCCGTGGGCAGCCCTTCCCTGGCTCGTAGCGCTGGCAGCGCGCTCCCTACGCCAGCGTAGCTGGCGCTATCCCGCGCTTTTCGCTCTGGTTGTTGCACTGGTCAGCGGGGTGAACGCAACGGCAATCCTCTACGCTGGCCTCGCTCCGGTCGCCTGGATCGCGTACGCGACCTGGGTTCGTCGCGAAGTCCCCGCAAAGCGAGCAGGAATCGTCGTAGCGCAGATCGGGCTGCTTACAACCTTGGCCTCTCTGTGGTGGGCAGCTGGTCTACGGATCGAAGCTGCGTACGGGATCAATGTGCTCAAGTACACCGAAACGCTTCCCGCGGTTGCAAGCACCTCCCTCGCCTCGGAGTCACTTCGAGGACTCGGCTACTGGTACTTCTACGGCGGCGGGCGACTCGGCCCCTGGCTCGGAGCATCGGTCCAGTACACCCAGCAGGTCTGGCTTGTCGCAGCGAGTTTTGCGGTTCCCGCTCTTGCAATATTGGCCGCGATCATCACGCGATGGCGTCACCGCTCCTACTTCGTGCTGATTGGGTTGACCGGCCTCGCTCTCAGCGTCGGCACGTACCCGTTCAAGCACCCATCGATCCTCGGCGGTGCGCTCAAAGCATTCATGACCAACACCACAGCAGGGCTCGCTCTGAGGTCCACTGACAGAGCGACGCCATTGCTCCTGCTCTCCACGTCGATTCTCCTCGGGGCAGGCATAACTGCCATCTACAAGAGGGTCAAGGTAACCGGCGCGCTAGTGGCGGTCCTTGTCGCCTGCCTAGTCGCTGCAGCGAACCCAGCGATGTTCAACGGTTCGACCATAGCGAGGGACTTCGTTCGCCCACCTCAAGTCCCCTCCTACTACTATCAAGCCGCGCGCTGGTTGGAGTCCCACGGCGCGGGCACACGGGTCCTTGCTATCCCCGGCTCGAACTTCGCAGCTCACTCGTGGGGGGACACCATCGACCCGGTAATGCCAGGGTTACTCGTAAACCGACCCTACGTGGTTCGCGCCCAGCTGGTCCAGGGGTCCCTTCCAACCGCCAACCTTCTCTACGCTCTGGACGCCCCACTACAGGGGGGACGGTTCAGCCCGGCAACCCTTGCCCCACTTGCACGCCTCATGAGCGCTGGTGATGTCCTGGTGCGTTCCGACCTCTCATACTGGCGTTACAACCTTGCCCGACCACGCGCGACATGGCAGTTGATCGCGGCGTCCCCAGCCGGAAGGCTAGGCCATCCCGTTGGCTTTGGCGCAGCTGTGCCCAACCTCTCCCCGATCGCAATGCTGGACGAGACGGCCCTTGCACAGAGCCCGGGGCTCGCAACCCCGCCTCCATTGGCCACGATTGCGGTTGCAAATCCGAGACCAATCACACGCGTTGAGTCTCCCCAGGGGGTGCTGTTGCTAGACGGGAATGCATCCGGCCTGGTGGCAGCCGCTGACACCGGCCTGCTCGCCAACAACCCGACCATCCTCTACGCAGCATCGGTTTCCCGGAACGCCAAGGAGATGGCACGGCTCCTCAAGGCCAGCAGCGACCTGGTCCTCACCGACAGCAACCGCTTGCGCGGTTATCGATGGGACTCGTTGAGGGCCAACGTCGGCTACACGGAGACTGCTCATCACCACTCGACGAGCTACGACCCGACCAACGCCCCAATGAACATCTTCCCTGGAGCGCCAAAGGACACCTATACGCTTGCCAAGCAGCTGGGCGTCGCCTCTGTGACAGCCTCCTCGTACGGCAATCCGGTGACCTTCACCCCCGAGGACCGCGCGGCGATGGCGATTGATGGAAACCTGAACACCGCATGGCAGACGGGGGCATTTTCCTCCGCGCGCGGCCAGTGGCTGCGCATCAAGCTGCTAAAGCCAGTTACCACGAACAGCATTGACCTCGTACAGCCGCTACATGGGAACCCCCTGCGCTGGATCACAAAGGTCACCATCACCTTTGACGGGAAACACCCCCTAACAGTCCACCTCGGACCAACGTCCCGGACAGCCGCGGGTCAGGTCGTGCACTTCAACACGAGGACCTTCAGGACCGTGAAGATCACCATCGACAACACCAGCCAGGCGTTCGGCTCCAACACCGCCGCGTTGAACGCTGTCGGCTTCGCCGAGGTCCGGATCGACCACCAGCACGTCAGCGAAGTGATATCCATGCCTCAGGACATGCTTCGCGCTGCGGGCAAAGCGTCACTTTCGCACAGGCTGACACTGATCATGACCAGACAACGGGTAGCGCCCGTGCCTCCACGAAGCGATCCCGAGCGCTACATGGCCCGATCCTTCTGGCTCCCGACACAGCGGACGTTCACTTTGTCGGGAACGGCGCGTATCTCGGCCCTTATACCAGACAGCATGATCGATGTCCTTTTCGGCGTCCCAGGCTCGAACGGAAGCGGCATCGTCGCCACATCGCTGGGGCGGCTCCCGGGGGACTTGAACGCTCGCGCGTCCTCCGCTCTCGACGGCAACCTATCAACCTCCTGGAGCCCAGGATTTGGCTACTCCCACCAGATCGGGGTGTGGTTGCAGTACAGCCTCCCGCACCCGATCACGTTCAATCACCTGAACCTCGCCGTAGTTGCAGACGGCCGCCACTCTGTGCCAACTCGAATCAGGGTCAGCACCAACCGCGGCTACCGCGACGTCACGCTTCCACCCATCGCAGATAGCTCGGTCCCAAACGCCACCGTGTCTGTGCCGGTCCACTTCGCACCCCTCACCGGGAAGAACATCAGGATCACCGTCGAGGCGATACGAGCCGAGAAGACGAGGGACTACTACTCCGGCAGCCCGATCACCGAGCCGGTCGCCATCGCCGAAGCAGGCATCCCGGGCGTCAAGATGCCACCGGTTCCAGCACAACTACCAGCTAGGTGCCAATCGAACCTCATCTCGATCGACGGCAAGCCTGTGAGCGTGAAGATAGTCGGAAGCACAAGACGCGCCGCGGGGCTGGGAGGCATGAGCATCGTCCCGTGCGGAGCGGACGCTCGGGGCATCACGCTCGGACCCGGCTACCACACGGTCCAAACCGTCTCAGGCCATCAAACAGGTTGGAACATCGACCGGCTCACCCTCGACTCAGCCCCTGGAGGAGGGCCCGAACCCGCTGCATCAACTCCCTCCTCAGCTACAGCACCTGCGAGTGCGCTTCCCAACCCCCCAGCGCCAGGACCAACACCAGCGATAACCGTCAAGAAAGTCGGTCCGACCGTGTCACGCGTCCGAGTCTCTGCCACATCGCATCCGTTCTGGCTGGTGCTGGGGGAAAGTATCAATCGCGGATGGACTGCAGTTACGTCCAATGGCCACTCCCTGGGGCCGCCGCAGTTGATCGACGGCTTCGCTAACGGCTGGTACGTGAACCCCGCCAAGCTCGGGCTTAATGGCAAACAGCCGTTTACGATCACCCTTGACTGGACCCCACAGAACTTGGTCTGGATCGCACTCGTTCTATCTGCGATAGCGATTCTCGCCTGCCTGCTGCTCGGCGCATGGCCGCTTAGCCTCTGGCCACGTCAAGGGGTCTCGGATGAACGGACGTCACGATTCGCTGGGCGCAGGACAAGACGCTTACTTCGAAGAAGTAAGGGCAGATCAGCCCTTTCTCCAACGCAAATGCAGGAACGAGGGAGTATCGCAACTCCTGCGTGGAGATGCGTTCGCGAGAGCGATGCTCACTCGCCCGTGCTTGCATCGCCGTTCGTAGCCGGTGGATCAAGACCAAGGATGCTCACCGGCATCCTTGCTGCGTCTGCGTCAGGCGGGATCACGGCCATCACCGTGACCCCGGAACTCGGTCTGGTGGTTGGGATTGTGGCCGCAGCCGTATCTGCCGTTTCACCACTACGATGGCTGCTGTCTCTGGGTGCCCTGGGTGCAGCGTCAGCAGCCGGGGTGTACACAACTGCGATGCAATACATCCACCATTATCCCCCCGGCGCCTTCTGGCCCGGGCACTTCGAGACTGCCAGCCAGCTTGCCTGGGTTGGGATCGCGCTCTTGGCTGCAGATGCCCTGGTCGAGATGGCACGCTGGGGACGCGCCAGCGCCTATGGCTTCACCCGTCGTGACACCCCAGACACGTCGGCGGGTGGCAACGACTCCGGCGGGGGCGCCTGAGAATAGGTGGCCGGAATTGCGCCACAGGCCCCTGCCTATAACGGGAAGCCTGTCGGGGATGAGTCGGAGTCGACATTTGAACGTGGCCTCACAGCCAAGTCCGTGCACTGCGGCAACATCCGCTCCAGCGATCTGAACTGGAGCATTCTCATGCCCGATGCGAGTCTGCGCTCGACAAGGTAAGCTGGTGAACGCCCAGTCCGGGAAAGTGATCACCGCCATCAAAGGCTGCGAGCACCGGAAGGTCCCCGCTCGATCTCGGAACTGAGTAACCTGGGTGCATCGATGCGGCCGCCCAATGCCTCTGTTGTTACTCCCCCATGAGATGATCTACCTATGACCACCATTGCTGACCTTCTTGAGCGCCCCGTCTATGCCATTCCCCAGGTTGACGGTCTCCTTGGCCTTAATCCGGGAACGGCCCGTCGGTGGATCGAGGGCTATAGGCGTGGGAGCAAGGCATACCCTCCGATCGTTCGAATCGAAGCCACCGCTGACGACAGTGTTACCTGGGGAGAGTTCGTCGAGACCCGGTTGCTCCGTGAATATCGTGATCTTGGTGCGCATGTCAGACTCATGCGTCCGGCCGTCGAGAAACTTCGTGAGGAGTTCAACACCAAGTACCCCCTGGCTTACGCACGCCCCTATCTCGATGTTGATGGCAGGGAGCTGGTGCGACGCATACAAGATGAGGTGCATCTCGACAAGCGCGTCACCCTTGTCACCGTTCGAAACAACCAGTTGATCCTGACTCCTCAAGCTGAGCGATTTGTGAGTTCAGTCGACTTCCATGCGACGGAAGGGATTGTTGAGCGTGTGCACCCGGCCCCCGATCTCAAAGAGGTCGCCATGGACCCGCTCCGCCAGTTTGGCGAGCCGGTTGTGAGAAGTGTCAGGACGGACATCATTGCCGAACAGATGCGAGCGGGAGACAGCATGGAGATGATTGCAGAGTTATATGAACTTTCATCCATTCAAGTTGAGGCTGCGGTCCGCTTCGAACTGATTCGAGGGAAGCCGGTAATGGAAACGGCTGCCTAATTCGAATGACCGCCGACTTGAAGAACCTCCGGTTCTTTGTCGACGAGAACATCCTGGGTGTCGGAAAATCGCTAGCTATCGCTCGCGATGACGCCATCCATACAGGTCATCCGCTGATCCCCGAGGTTCCAGTCGGCACGCTCGATACCGACTGGATTCCCGCCGTTGCAGCTCGCAATCTCGTGGTCATCAGTCGTGACAAGGCGATACGAACCAAACCGGCAGAGATTGCACTACTTCGAGCCCACGACCTTCGCATCTTCTGGATTGCCGGGAAAAAGGATCGCGGTACGTGGGGCAACCTCGTCCTTCTGGTCCGCCGGTGGGAAGAGATCGAGAGCATCGTTGCCAACCGCGGACCGGGTCCCTGGTTTATGGCAATGGGCGAAACCAGAATTTCCGAGTTCGCCGTGCAGTAGTCCCGACACCCGCTACCGTCGTACGCCATTGGCTTCACCAGCTGGGAGGGAAGTCACCCAGCGAGCGATGATAGCCGGAGGATTCCTCTCAGGGCTGCTCCGAACGGCCCCCTGCAAGCCCTGCAAGAACGTCACCAGTCTCAGCATCGACATCCCTCGCTACGGTCCCCACGGTCTCACGTGTTGCTAACCCGTTCCCAGACTCGAGCGGCTGTGCGTGAACCACCGGTGGGCCAGAGCCGTCGCAGCTCACCCCGCCTTGGCGGCTTGCCACACCTTTCGAGGGGTTTCCAAAGCGCAGGATCGCTGGATCGACCGCGATGCCGTTGGAACGCGCGACCTCAGAAGCAACCACTTGCAGTGTGTGCCTAGCGGTCGAATCCCAGGTAAGGCTCTCTGCTCTCGCAAGAGCACCCTTGGAAAGCTTCAGCCGCAGCCCTTCATCGCTGAGGATTGTGTCAAGCGCACCAACAAGCTCCTCCTCATCACCCGCGAGTAAGCCGGTCACCCCGCTATCGACTGTGTCCACTTGGCCGACAACCCTCGTAGCAACAGCTGGCGTGCCACATGCGCCGGCCTCGGTAATGGTCATGCCCCAGCCCTCCCTCGCCGATGCGGACACGAGCAGCCATGCCCGGCGGTAGAGATCCACCAGTTCCTCATCGGGAAGGCGACCGGGGAGGTGGATCCACCCCTCAGCGTTATGCGCTCGCACGACCCGCTCGATCTCCGAGCGCATATATCCTTCGCCAGCGATCACCGCTTCAAGTCCTCGGTGACGCTGCTTGAGCTTTACCAGCGCGTCAACAACCATCCCATGGCGTTTTACGGGGACTAAGCGCCCCACGCACGCTACCAGCGGATGCGTCGAGCGGTCTCCACCTGGGCTGAAGGATGGGTCAATGCCTGGAGGAACCACCACCACATTGCTGGCTGGCAGACCCAGGGCACTCACTATCTCCGAGCGCGAAGACTCCGACAGCGTCACCACCTTGGCACTGCGGTAGAACGGCGGTGCAATCGTACGCTCAATGCTCTGCCCAAACCTGGCCAGGGGACCTGGAAGGACCATGCGCCACATCTCAGCATGAACATGGTGGAGAAATATTACGCGCGGCCCGCGGTGCCATAGAGGGGAAAAGAACGGCATGCCATTCCAGATCTCCACCAGCGCCTCGCCCCGCTGTGAGCCCCTGAGCAGACCGCGAGCGGCGGTTCGCGGAAAGACCGTATAACGCCCACCGCGACGCACAACTCCGTATCCGTCCCGCATGCGCACCACCGGGTGCCCCGCCGCCCTGGATGTCTCCAAGGTCAAGTCTAAACCAGCCGCTGCCCACAGCTGTGCGATACGATGAGCATGCAGCTCAGAACCCCCAGACTCGGGATCATCAAGGTCACGCCACGACACCATGCGGACGCGCCGCAACCCCACGGCCTTAGCTACCTCAGACAAGCTTGGAGCTACTTCCCCTGCCCCCGTCATCTCATCAGTCACTCGCCCTCCACAGCCGTTACCTCACCAACACCCGCGCAACACCAGGCTGGAGTACCCGACACCAGAGCGCAACCATCCCGTTCACTTCTTCGCGGCAAAACGTATCACCACGCACCTGACTTTTGCCCGACCTGGCGAGAGCCCCCGACCATGAACCCCAAGGTTAGTACGTAACGAAGGCATGCTGTCCAAAACGAACGCCGGGAGACCGCAACTGCTAGCAGTGAACCAACACAAGCAGGGCTCACCGTTTGCCAGCAGCTGCTTTACTTGGAAGTATGGGAGCCGATCTGCCAGTACGCTCTATGGAGTCACCCGGCCTCCCCAATGCCACAGAATCCGCTCTATCACTCCCGGACGCAAGAGCAGCTTCCTCGTGATATTCGTCCTCTACATTTACCGACCAGACGTCGTGGTGTGCACCGTAGATGTTCTCCACGCTGAGCATTGCGGTCCACATGGAATGATCCTGGTTGTTGTACTTGTGCATGCCGTTTCTCCCCACCGGATACACATTTCGCACATTGGCCTCGATCCACTTGCGCAACACGCCCACACTGTCGCGGTAGGCATCGTCGTAAACCGGATAAGCCTTCGGCATCCTTACAACGTAACCCGCATCCACCCTGTCCCCACTTACCAAACTGAGAGCTTCCAGCTCCCGCGTAGCAAGATCAATCAAGGCATCGTCGTCCATAACCCACATGTCGTCGCCTTCGAAGACGAAGTACTCGAGGCCCAAGCACGTGCGGCCGTCCTTTACCATGTACGGCGACCACGATCCAAAGTTCTGAATCCTTCCGACCTTTACTCCTGGCGAGTGAACGTAGATCCAGTTATCACGAAAGGCTGCTTCAGCCGGAACCACGAGGGCAACGGTCAGAAAATCTCTGTAACGAAGACTACCAGCAGCCTCTACCACCTCCGGAGGCGGAGCTGGATCCATGCACTTGACCAGGGCGCCGAGAGGCATCGATGAGATCACGTGCGTGGCCTTCCATGTCCTTTCGGACCCATCAACAAGCGCTGTGACACCGACCGCGAGCCCCCCTTCATGGTGCACGCTCACCACTGGGGACTCCAGTAGCACCTCGCCACCCATCTCCTCGACGAGATCCCGCGCTCGTTCCCACATCATCCCGGGGCCGTACTTCGGGTAGCGAAACTCCTCGATGAGGCTTGTGATCTCCTCGGAATTGCGCCTTGGAAACAGAGCCTTTACCACTGCCTTGCCAAGCGTGAGGCTCTTGATCCGCTGCGCTGCCCAGTCAGCCTGGATCTCGGACGCAGGCACACCCCAAACCTTTTCCGTATAGGTCTTGAAAAATTTCCTATACAGCCGCCAGCCAAACCGCGAAGCGGTCCATCCTTCGAAGGTCTCCAAGTCCGACGGAGGCCGAATCCGCGCCGACATGTAAGAAAGCACACACCGCAGTGCCTCCATCGCCCCAAGCCCTTTTAGCGCATTTAACGGTCGCAGGGGATAGTCGAAGAACTTTCCGTCGTAATAGATCCGGCTCATTCTCGGACGCTGGAGGAAGTCACCATCAGGAAGGATCTCGCGCCAGAGGTCCTCGACCGCACGGACTTTGGTAAAGAACCGATGCCCCCCGATGTCAAACCTCCAGCCATCCCGCTCAACCGTGCGGCTAATGCCACCGACTATGGAGTCGGCCTCGAGTACAGTACAGCTTCCCCACCCCTGCCGCGGCCTACCGCCTTTCAACAACTGGTACGCGGCGGTAAGCCCGGCAGGTCCGGCACCCACCACTACAACCTCAACCGGGACATCGGCTTGCGCTCCGGCAATACTGCAATGACAACCACCACTTGCAGAACTGCCGCAGTTGTGAGCCCGGCCCGGGCCAGAAACCACCGGACCGTTGGGGCCGTCTGCTCCCGTGGGAACGTTCACGCGCTCGCCATAATTGAAGCCAGGGAGTTCCGCTTGCACTTCGTCACTACTATTGCCAGTTTCCCGTCGACGCTAAGAAGTGGGAACAAGCCCGTCCCCGGTCGTGTTGGAGTTCTGTGTCCAAGACCAGCAGATACAACGAGCCTCCGGGGCTCTTGGTCATGCAAATCCAACACGTGAATACCTACGCCTCCGTGACCCATTTGCGCAAGTAAGACTTGCTGCTCGAACTCACCCGACGCCACGTTCGCCACGGGGCACGACAGCCAACCCAGCTGTTGATGGGCCTTTGGCTCTTCGAGAGTCGTCTCGTTCATCATCCTGATCGCACACTGTGAGTTTTCTACACCTTCAGACCATGTGGATGCTTCGCCACCAGCACTCTTGACCGCGTGGCTTTCGCAAGGAACCTGCAGGAGCGTTCGCGTCTTACCACCGACCAAACACACGAAACACACGGACCCCCATTTCAGACCGAGCCAGATCACGGCGCGCCTGCTCCACGAGTGTAGACGTTAGCAGCTGGGACACCCAACGAGCTTGTTCTGCTAGAGCCGGTACGCAACGATTGAAATCGCTGCATACTGCGCTAGGTACGCAGCGATTGTGCAAGCGTGAAACACCTCGTGGTAGCCGAAAACCCAAGCGGAGCGCTTGGGTTTTCGTAATGCGTACGCGACGCCACCCATCAGGTAGATGGCTCCGCCCGCTGCCACCAGCACGAAAACCCCAACACCCCCATTTTGCAATATTTCCGGCATGATCGGCACTGCCACACAACCCAGCGAGGCATATACCGGCACAATCACGGCGCGAGGTGCTTGTGGCCATAGAACCGACATCAGAACTCCGGCCAAGGCGCCTACCCACACCACTACCAGGATTGCGATCCCGACATCTCCATGGAGAACAAGGAGCGCGAATGGCGTGTAGCTGCCCGCAATCGCGAGAAAGATGTTCGCGTGATCCAACCTCTTTAGAAGCAGCCAAATCTTCGGCGACCAGGAACCCCTGTGGTAGATCGCACTCACACCAAATAACACAACTACCGTCACCGAGTAGATCGCGCAGGCAACCCTCGCACGAGAACCAGAAGCAAGGGCCACGAGAACCGCACCAGCAACCACTGCCGATGGCGCCGCTACCGCGTGCAACCATCCCCTCAGGAGCGGCTTCGCGGTTTCGGTTCCGTCATTGCTCAACTGTACAAACTCTCGCGAAATGAGTTCTCGGCACGCAGACTAGATGGATCGCGTCCCGACAACAACCCGACGCGCACCACTGCCGCGATCCCCTGTTTCCTGGTTATCTTAGCCAGCGAGTACGCCAGTGAACACTCGCTTACGCGATTTGGTCGATCATGTCAATTTACTTAGTTTAGCACTCCACGATGGGCTCGACTGCCGGCGCCGATTTCGCAACGACCGATCCGGCCCTGTGACTCCGGAGTCACCTGACCCGGTCGCCGATGTCACACCCGGGGTCCGCCCACCTGGTGCTGGGTACCTGGCGCCAACCATGACCCACCACGATTGGCTGAATCACAAGCAAGTCCGCCAAGGAATGGCCCTCCCGATGGCGTGACTCCGCGGCTTGCCAGTTGCGTGTTGACGAGCCCCCGGTGATCCCGGAGCACCTACGTGATAGCTCTCCACACCACCAGCATTGTGCGCAGCCACCGACCCGTGGCCGCGTAATCACGCGGGCCGCCTTACGTGATAGCTCTCCACACCACCAGCATTGTGCGTATCCTCCAACACGTCTGCTTCTTCGATCCTCTGGTCGGGTACGGTCACATCTGGACTTGCCTGCCGGCACTGCCGGGCAGAGTGCCCGAGGGCTCACCTCCCGAGCACGACCGCGGCTGCGGCGTGTCACGAGATCTTGTGTTGCTTGGTGGATGCCATGGCCAATTCTCACACGCCGGTCGAAGAATCGCGAGTCGAGAGGCGACTAAGTCAGGAGTCTCTTGGGACATCAGGACGTACGTGTGCGCATTAGCCGGCTAGTAGCCGTTAGCAGTAGCGACCCCACGAGGACTCGCTACCTTGGCCTATCAACGCTCGCGCACTGCTCCTGGCAAACGCTCGCCATCTGGACAAAGCACCCCGAGTTTGAGTTCTTTCGCCGCATCCACCACGCCGTCGTAGACCCGCAGGCCATAGACGTAAGGAATGAACGCACCGGTAATGCCAGCAGTTGCGAGCAGGACGTCGAGCGTCCCCGCAAAGCGACGAACATCTGCAGGTCTCAGCCGAGTCTTCGCCTCAACCAGAGCAGCTACGCTCGCTCCCTCACTATCGTATGTATCCACGAACACATCTATCTCGCCGTTCACCTCGAGCGGCTCTGGCTCTCCCCTCATTTGATAGCCCCTGCGCTCCAGAACGGTAACCACCACAGACGCAGCATCGCTTTCGACCGTGCCACCAACGACACCCGAAAGCCGCCCTACCTCTTGGCGCAGTGACTCATGACTTCTCTCCAAGCGCTCTTGGCCCTGTTCCAAGCGCTCTTGGTTCTGTTCCAAGCGTTCTTGGCTCTGTTCCAAGCGTTCTTGGCTCTGTTCCATACGCGCTTGGCTCTGTTCAACTGACACCAAGCGGACCTCAACCGAGTGCAGCGATTCCTTCAGATCACGAATATCGCGGCTGTTCTCAGCCACCAGCTCCGGGAGGCGGAGGACCTCCTCGCTGAGGAGCACTGCCCGCAACTGCGCGCGGAGGCCAGGATCGGCTTCGATCTGCCTGATGATTCCAAGAGCATCCACAGTCAATATCGTACCATGTCATGTCCTAGCAATAACGAACACTGAAAGGCCGAGCAGTCCTAACCCCACGAGGACTCGCTACCTTGGCCTATCAACGCTCGCGCACTGCTCCTGGCAAACGCTCGCCATCTGGACAAAGCACCCCGAGTTTGAGTTCTTTCGCCGCATCCACCACGCCGTCGTAGACCCGCAGGCCATAGACGTAAGGAATGAACGCACCGGTAATGCCAGCAGTTGCGAGCAGGACGTCGAGCGTCCCCGCAAAGCGACGAACATCTGCAGGTCTCAGCCGAGTCTTCGCCTCAACCAGAGCAGCTACGCTCGCTCCCTCACTATCGTATGTATCCACGAACACATCTATCTCGCCGTTCACCTCGAGCGGCTCTGGCTCTCCCCTCATTTGATAGCCCCTGCGCTCCAGAACGGTAACCACCACAGACGCAGCATCGCTTTCGACCGTGCCACCAACGACACCCGAAAGCCGCCCTACCTCTTGGCGCAGTGACTCATGACTTCTCTCCAAGCGTTCTTGGCCCTGTTCAACTGACACCAAGCGGACCTCAACCGAGTGCAGCGATTCCTTCAGATCACGAATATCGCGGCTGTTCTCAGCCACCAGCTCCGGGAGACGGAGGACCTCCTCGCTGAGGAGCACTGCCCGCAACTGCGCGCGGAGGCCAGGATCGGCTTCGATCTGCCTGATGATTCCAAGAGCATCCACAGTCAATATCGTACCATGTCATGTCCTAGCAGTAACGAACACTGAACGGCCGAGCAGTCCTAACCTTCCATTGGCTAGGCAGTGGCGGGTCGCACTGTCACACCGTGGCTCGCCAGGTACTGCTTTGCTTCGGCGATGGTGTGCTGCCGGTAATGAAAGATTGACGCCGCGAGAACCGCGTCGGCCCCGCCCAGTTGTGCTCCGTCGACGAGGTGCTGGAGCGTGCCCACGCCCCCGCTAGCGACGACGGGCACCGTGCAAGAAGATGTGATCGCTCGAATAAGTTCCACGTCGAAGCCATCCTTGGTGCCGTCGCGATCCATTGAGGTTACGAGGAGCTCGCCAGCGCCAAGGTCCTGGCATTCCACGGCCCACTTGCACGCATCAATACCGGTAGCTAACCGGCCGCCGTGCGTGAACACCTCCCAACTCGCGCCAAGATCGCCGAGGTTGTCAGCAGAATTGGCGTCATCACCAGCAAGCGTGATCGGAATGCGCATCCTCGCATCGATTGCTACTACGACGCACTGGCTCCCAAGTGCCTCCGCTAGCCTGCGGATGAGCGACGGGTCGCCTACGGCCGCCGTGTTGATCGCGACTTTGTCCGCTCCTGCCCGTAACAACCTGGTCGCATCCTCAATCGTCCGCACGCCTCCACCCACCGTTAGCGGTATGAAGACTTGCTCCGCTGCCCGGCTCACTACGTCCACCATCGTCGCCCGACCTTGCGACGATGCCGTGATGTCGAGAAAGATCACCTCGTCCGCACCCTCCTCGTCGTAGCGGCGTGCCAACTCAACCGGGTCTCCCGCATCACGAAGGCCCTCGAAGCGAACCCCTTTCACGACGCGGCCTGAGTCCACGTCAAGGCAGGGGATTACCCTGATGACGCGCATACGTCAAGTGCCCTTCCAAGCTCGATCATTCCTTCGGAGATGGCCTTGCCAACGATCACTCCCCCAAGGGAACGCCCGCCAACATCCATAGCGGCAAGAGCCGCTATGTCTCCAATAGAGCGAACGCCACCTGAGGCTACGACCTCCATGTCAGTCGCCTCCAGAACGTCAGCCAGTCCATCCAGATCCGGACCAGTGAGCATGCCATCACGGGAGATGTCCGTAACCACTACAGCCGCGGCTCCACTGTCGCGGAACAGATCAAGAGCCGAGGACAGTGGGATTCCGGATGATCCAACCCATCCACGCACGGCCACCTCACGAGCCGCGAGGCCACTAGCAGCTTTTCGATCCTCTGGGCCGTCTGCGGCCAAACGCTGCCGATGATCAAGAGCGACGGCTACTGCCCCCGGATGCTCTCGCGCCAGCAAGCCAATGAGCCCCGGTTTCTCCAACGCCGCCGTACCGATCACCACCCGCGACACCCCCCCATCCAGCAGTTCCAGCGCACGCGCTGTGGAACGGATGCCGCCACCGACCTCTACGGCCACCCCCGCTTCACACGCAAGGGACGCAATAGAGAGAACCGCAGCGCGGTTCACAGGCTCACCAGTCTCTGCTGCGTCCAAATCCACCAGGTGAAGCCACCTGGCACCAGCCTCAATCAGGGTTTCAGCCACTCTTAGCGGGTCACCATAGGTGGTCTCACGGCTAAAGTCCCCCTGAGCAAGCCTCACAGACCTTCCGCAACGGATGTCGATCGCGGCCAAAATCTCCATCAACCACACCGACGAACGAAATTCTCGAGTATCGCAAGCCCGGTGCGACCTGACTTCTCGGGATGGAATTGAGTACCCCAAAGGTTGCCTCGTTCAACAGCGGCAACCACACTCCCGCCGTAATCACACGTCGCTACCACGTCCTCTGTGGGCTCTGGAGCGTACGAGTGGACGAAATAAGCCCACGCGTCGTCCGCGACCCCGGCTAGGAGCGCGCTGGCCCCACCGCTCGCCATTGGAACAGCATTGGTGGGGTGGAGAAGGTTCCACTGCATCTGCGGGCGCTTCACACCCGGCGAAAGAGATCGGACTTTGCCCTTTAGCACGCCCATACCCGCCTCGGCTGGCTCCTCGTCTGAAGCCTCGTAGAGCATTTGCAGCCCCACGCAGATCCCAAGAAAAGGAGTGTCAGTCTCCAAGGCGCCCATCGCCACTTCCATCAAACCCGACGAACGAAGCGCTCTCACGCAAGCGCCGAATGCCCCCACGCCGGGCAGGACCATTCCCGCTGCTCCGCGTGCAGCGGAGGGCTCGGACACAAGACGAACATCTGCTCCAACATGAACGAGAGCCTTCTCTGCTGAACGCAGGTTGCCAATTCCGTAGTCAAGAACCGCGATCACCCCTCAGATCACACCCTTCGTCGACGGCACGGCGACTCCCTCGACCCTTACCGCGTCCGCTAGGCATCTCGCGACTGCCTTGAAGGAGGCTTCAAGAACATGATGCGTGTTCTTGCCAGAAATCATCCTCACGTGCATCGTCACCATCGCCGCAGTTGTAAACGCTCGCCAGAACTCCTCTGCAAGCTGCGGGTCAAAGGGAGGGTCGCCAAGAGCGAGCACATCATGGGGGAGGGTTATCCCGTACTCGAGGAACGGCCGCCCGGACACGTCCAGCGCCACCTCGATCAGCGCTTCGTCCAGAGGAAGCGCGATGGACGCGAAACGCCGTATCCCAAGCTTACCTCCAAGTGCCCCTCCTATCGCCTCCCCAATAGCAAGTCCCGTGTCCTCTACAGTATGGTGTGCGTCGACTTCAAGGTCTCCTGATGCCCTCAAGCGCAGGTCGATCCCCGAGTGGCGGCACAGTGCTGAGAGCATATGGTCGAAGAAAGGAAGACCTGTGGAGATGTCGGCTACACCTGCGCCGTCCAAATTCACCGAGACTTCGAGGCACGTCTCTTTTGTCCTACGCTCGGCCGTCGCAATCCGACAAGGGCCAGCTACTCCTCTGGCTCCCGTCCCGCTTCCCAGAACGCTCTGGCCACCATCGGTGCCAGCTGTTTGCCCTCCCTGTACCTCCTGCATGTTCTTCAATTCACAGCCCTACGCATCGCCGATCATGAGCTCCCAATCACCTTCATCCAAGACATTCCCTGACAGCCGCAAGGAATGCCGAGTTCTCGTCCCGCGTCCCGACCGTGACACGCAGGCAACCTTTCAGTTCGGGCCATGCAGTCAGGTCTCGAACGAGAACCGACCGTTCCAGCAGACCCTCCCACAGCACGCGACCGTCACAGTCCAGCGGCTTGAACAGTATGAAGTTCGCGTCGGACGGCCAGACGCGAAGACCAAGCTCCCTCATTGACTCAAGCAAACGCCCCCGCTCTTGCACCACCATCGCAATTCGCTCGTCCATCTCCGCCTTCCACTCAAGGGCAAGCCTACCAGCCAGCTGTTTTACTGCATCAAGATGGTAAGGGAGTGCAGCCTCTTGACAGGCTGATACCACCCCTGCATGGCCGATGAGATAGCCGAGCCTCGCTGCCGCCATTGCCCAGGTTTTCGAGAAGGTTCGGGTCACCACCAGTCTCGCTGCCTTACTTCCGACGGCACCGTTTCTAACGGGCTCCATCTCGGCGAAGGTCGGAGAACTGATCAGCGACAAAGCCGACCAGGGCGCGAACTGCCCGTAGGCTTCATCGACCACCACGAGACCGCGGCTGCACTCAAGCACCCACTCCACGGTCTCACGGGTCTCAACGCGACCGGTCGGATTGTTCGGCGAGCACAGAAACACGAGTTCTGGCGAGTGCTCGTCGAATATACGCTTCGCATCTTCCCGGTCCAGCATGTGCTCTTCGTCCCGGCGACCCGCTATCACCCTTGTACCAGTAAGCCGAGCTATGTGAGAATGCATCGCGTACGTGGGCTCAAACACCGCCACAGAGCGCCCGGGACCGCCGAATGCGAGCAGGAGACACTGGATCACCTCGTTGGAACCGTTGCCACAGAAGACCTGTTCGGGTGTTACATCGTGAAAGCGTGCGAGCGCCGAACGCAACTCCCTGGCGCTCCTGTCCGGGTAGCGATTGAACGGGACCGATGCAAGCTCAGCCTGAAGCTCTCGCAGCCACGCACCCGGGGGCGCGAAGGGGGACTCATTGGTGTTGAGTCGTACTGCCGCCTCCACTTGTGGCGAGTGGTAGCCAGCCATCAGGCGGATGTCCTCACGCACTGGCACCGGAGATCCGGGCAGGCTACCAACGGCGCCTGTTGGGTCACTGGTATCTGGACTCAACGCCCCTGGGCTCCCCGGAGAGCGATCGACTCAGCGTGGGCTGGGAGGCCCTCCGCAATCGCAAGGGCCTCAACACTCGGGCCAAGGCGCGCGATTGCTCCATCGTCTGCCGAGATCACATGAACACGCTTCACGAAATCTTCCACGGACAGCGCACCCGCAAAGCGGGCCGATCCGTTCGTAGGGAGGACGTGGCTCGGGCCCGCTACGTAGTCGCCAAGGCTGGCAGGCGTGTTGGGGCCCAAGAAGACCGCACCGGCACTACGGACCATCTGCACGAGAACGCTCGGCTGCGACACGCACAGCTCCAGATGCTCGGGCGCGATGTAGTTGGCTACCTCCATCGCCTCGGCTGGCCCGTTCACCAACACCGCATACCCACCCTTTGCAAGCGTCGCTACCAAGTCCGAGTTTCGCGGCGAGGAAGCCACCAGCCTCGTCACCTCCGCAGTAACCTCGTCCAGCACCTTTTCGGACCAGGTGATGAGCCATGCCAAGCCGTCGGGACCATGCTCCGCCTGCACCACGAGATCAATAGCCGCCAGCAGCACCGGGGCTGACGCATCGGCTACCACAACAACCTCCGACGGGCCCGTAAACGCAGATGGGACACCGACGATACCCGAGACCGCACGCTTGGCCTGAGCAACGTACCTGTTTCCCGGTCCTGCAATCACATCTACCGGGGCAATCGACTCCGTACCAAAGGCCATCGCCGCTATTGCCTGGGCGCCGCCAACTCGGTATACCTCGTTCACGCCCGCAAGGTCTGCTGCGGCTAGCGTCAAATCATCGATCGACCCGTCTTTCATCGGCGGAACACAGAGAACTATCTCCCGAACCCCCGCCACGCTCGCTGGCACAGCGGTCATGAGGACCGTGGACGGATACCTCGCTCGACCTCCTGGAGCGTAGAGCCCTGCCCTTGCCACCGGGATGCAAAGCTCACTCACTGTGATGCCATCTCGCTCGTAGCGCTCCTGTGACGCGACAAGGCGCGAGCGCTCTTGGTAGTCCCTGATCGCGGCGCACGCTACTTCGAGGGCATCGCGAAGCTCACCAGAGATGCGCGTGCGTGCGAGGGCGACTTGGTCCGGAGTTACACGCAGCTCATCGAGGTCTACGCCGTCGAACTTGGATGTCAAAGCGCGCAGAGCATCGTCGCCCCGAGCTCTCACGTCATCCAAAATGGCAAGCACACCAGCAGTGGGAAAGTCAGCTACAACCTCCGGCCGCGGGAGTCCGTCAAGCATCGCCCGATAGTCATCGCTCTTATCAAAGGCCCGGAGGTCGATCGGCGTCAGCATCTCACCTTGATCGTACCGGAACCCATCGCCAGGTGAATTCGGCCGCTCCCGAAGCACGCCAATTGGCACAAAGACCCGGGCTCAACGGGACCAGTGAAGCCCCTGGGCAATAGCGCATGGCGGCAACCATCATACTGACAGAGGCAGCCCCTCGGGACAGATACGCGAAGACACGTTCAAGCTCCTCACTGATATTCGCTTCCTGTTCCTGGACTTGGGGGACCCGGCCTCCAGCCGGATCGGGGGGCATTACTCGCTTTGCACACCGGAACGCTCGAGACCTGATACTCATACCCAATGCGCGCGTCCTCGCTAGAAGCAATCGACCTGTTCCCCACCGTTTGGCGCTCATACCAGCACTTGTTGCCCACGCCCCTGGACGCTACGACGATTTCCTGACATGCCTTGCCGTCAGCGCAAACATCTACTGACACCTCGGACAACAACTTACCCCTCGGGAGCGATAACTGTCCCGGACGTGTAGCGGTAGTTCTTGGTGGTAGCGCTCACGGAGCGCTCCTTGCTGCCCCCCTGATCATTCTTGGCTTCACTCTATAAGCGAAATACTCGAGTCCGTAAGCGTCATCTGTCGCGATGGCATGCAGTGTGACCCCTTTATACGATGTCGCATTACGACCTCCAGCAAGTGAATACGCTGCGTTGAGAACCGCAAAGTCGCTCACTTGGGCATAATTGTCAGCAGTAACATTTAGCGGTAGGTTATGCGCCCCGAAGAGCGTGAACCACGCCAGGGTGCCAATAAGTAGCGGGAGCACCACGGCAGCAGCACCAAGGCCAAGCGAAACCTTGGAGTTCCTCCGGATTCGTCTCATGACATTGAGCACCTCAGGAGCTCTTCACGATCTTTGAGGCTCGGCCTCATCGAGCAACATCAACGGTTTCATTATGTCAGCACCCACAAGCCTACGACGGCTCATGAAGTCATCTCTGTAGATAGCAAGCACCAGCTGGTCCCAGCGCCTGCCTGCATGGTAGATGTGGCTTCGCAGGCGTCCTTCTTGTTTGATGTAGTGATCAAGGCCACTTTGGAACTGGGCGAGGTTGAACTCTGGAAGCTCGAGGTAGAGCTTCTCGAAGTCCCAGGTGCCGAAGACATAGCTGAGGAACAGCACCACAGCTTCAGCACCAGCGCCAGAGCCAATGAGTCGCGGCTCTACGACAGCTGCGAGGTAGGCATGCCTGTTCATCGAGTTTGCGTTGTAGGCGACCACGAGGCCCACCGGGTCGTTGCTTCGACGACGTGTGACAACGAGTTGCGTGAGCCCTCCTGTCTCGAAGGTGCGGATGAACTCATCATAAGATGGGACAGCACCTCCGTAGCGCCAGCGCCACGCTACCTCTGTCGAGATCGCTATCTCATAGAGCCTCCCGTAGTGCTCACCTCCCGGTGGCTTCAGCTCAACAAGGGATCCCCTGAGCCTCAACCCCTCAGGTACGCCACGATCAACCACTGGCGCTTCCCTCTCAACGTCAGAGGACCTTGTCAGGTAATAAGAGTACAGGCTACCTAGCGTGTCGAGCGCTTCCTGACTGCAATGTTCGCAGCCGATCCCTGACCACTCCGCGAAGACGCGAGTTTCGGCAATCGACTCAGCGTCGAGGTTGTCGTTGCGTTCTCGCCAAGGGTTCCCTGGCCTGGTTCGTCACCCCAACGACGCCGATCGCGGCTGCGCCTGCTACGCCCGCTGCGCCATAGATCTGAAGTGTGCGGTACTTCTTCCAGAGTGCCCGCTTCCATGCACGATTCATCTTGTTATCCGACCCCTTTCATCTTCGCTCTTGCTTCAGATGCAAGCAGGATACCCCCGGAGGTTCTTGAATCACCTCTTTGACGTCAAATATCTGCTGCGCCCGTGCCCAGCTTTGCACTCTCGCGATTCGTTATCTGGAGCGAGGCGACAGGCGAGCGAACAGGCATTGGTACTTGCCCACGAGCCATGCATGGCCACATACACCAAGAAGAAAGAGGGGTATGATTAAGGAATTGGGACTTTCGGCCCTAGCGGCCTCCGTCTCGCCTTTCCATAATCTCCTTAGACATGCCTGACGAGTATGTCAGTAATGGAGGGTGGTGATGGTCGAGACAATGGAAGCAGGGGCTGAACGGGTCGATGCCTCGCAGCCGCATCGACGGCCACAGCTCACTGCCGGGGAATTCGCGGCGAAGATCGCCGCTAACCCGTATATAGCGGACCTGCGGTCAGGAAATGCCGACCTGCGGTGGTTCAAAGCAAAACCGGGGGAAGGAGTGTGGGGGTCGTGGGGAGTTCGAGCGGTCCCGTCCCGTAGAGGCATCACCCTCATGGACATTGAGCGGGCAGCGGGAACAGAGCCAGGGCCCGAAGGGCCCTCGGTCACAGCTCCAAGAGGCGCGGGTTACGCTGATGACATCGGGACATCGCCGTGGGAGATCAACGGCAAGTGGGAGGTGTGGGCCGACAACCTAGTCACGCTCTACGAAGAGGCCTGCAGTAGGCAGTGGAACGCCACAGCTGACATCGACTGGTCCAGGCTCGAGCCGCTGCCAAATGATCTAGAACGCGCTCTCTGCCAGTACAACACCTTCCTGACCATGGGCGAGTACCTGGCGACCGATGTGCTCGCACCGTGGCTCCCGCGGTTCAATACCTACTTCCACGAGATCAAGCTGTTCATCGCCAGCCAGGCGATGGACGAGGCACGCCATACCGAAGTCTTCCGCAAGCGCATCTACGCAAACGGGGGCGGCATGGGCATGGCGATAAAGCTCGGGGGAGCATTGGCCCGGGCCGGTGGCGGCATGGCGAATGCCGCTTCGAACCCGCTGTTCTCATCATGGCGGGACGTCTCATTCGCTATCCACGTGGTCTTCGAGGGCGCAATCCTCTCAATGTTCCGCTTTGGCGAATTCCTTGGAAAGACCGACGTGGACAAGCAGATTTTCAGGATGGTCATGCAAGACGAGGCGCGCCACGTCTCCTACGGCACCATGCATCTCAAGTTCCTGCTCGACAACGCCCCTGACCCAGAGTCAGAGCGTGAACGGCTGCATGCGCTCGCAGACATCGCCGAGGTGTTCTTCTTGGATCTGTTCTTCCTGCAACCAGGGACTATCGAGTCCTGCGCAATCCTGGCCGGCGATGGCCTGGACGGTTTCGCACAGGGGCTTGAGACTTACAAGAGCGTCTACAAGAAGATGCGTGAAGAGTACCTTTCTCGAATCAAGCGAGCTGGCCTGGATCGCTCGCAGAAGTGCATGTTCCCGCTCGAGCTGCCCTTCTGAGGATGGCATTCACGAGCCTGACGCGCAGCGGGGCTGAGGCTAGAAGGAGCGGGGCAGGGAAAAGGCGACCGACGATGAAGGAGGAATGGCAATGAACGCCAACGCAGAGCAGGCTGATCGGCGCTACAGCGTCGTGTCGGTGGACGACCACGTGGTCGAGCCGCCCAACGTGTTCCAGGACCGCCTACCAGCAAAACTACGCGAGCGGGGGCCCAGGGTGGTCTCCACGGATGACGCCGACGTATGGGAGATCGACGGGACCAGGCATCCGATCACTGGGCTATCCGCGATGGCCGGACGATCCTTTGAGGAGTACACGCCAAAGGCCTTGCGCTTTGTTGAGATGCGTCCCGGTTGTCACGATGCTGCCCAGCGCCTCATCGACATGGATGCGGACGGGGTCGATGCCGAACTTCTCTTCGGCACGCTGGCCGGCCTCGCAGGTGGCACCTTCATAGACCTCGCAGCGCAGGATGCCGAACTCGCTATGGCTTGCATGGCCGCCTACAACGACTGGCTCGCGAGCGAGTGGTGCGCTGTCGATCAAGCCCGCCTCGTTCCCCAGTGCATCCTGCCTCTCTGGGATCTTCAAGCAGCAGCAATTGAGCTGGAACGCTGCATCGGAATTGGACACAAGGCAGCCTTGCTACCCGGGCTTCCCCACGTGTTCGATCTACCTGCCTTCGCCAGCGATGCCTGGGTGCCACTGCTAAGCACCTGCGAGGAAGCAGGGGTGCCGATCGCTCTCCACATCGGCGGCTCGATCGGACGCAAGCAGGCGGCGGAGACGCTGGGTGCCCTTGGCCCCGATGCTGGGGTCCCTGCCGAGACCCTGGTGGCAAGCGCGCCGCTGACAAACTACGGGGTGCTCGCGAACGTCGTGTTCAGCGGCGTGCCGGTACGCTATCCAAAGCTGAAGATCGTGTCCGTGGAGTCCGGCATCGGCTGGATCGGCTACTTCCTCGAGCGAATGGACTGGACATACGAGCGCCACCGCTTCTGGACTCACTCCCAACTCACCGAGCCGCCAAGCCACTACTTCCGCCGCCAGATTTACGGAACCTTCCTGGTCGACGACACGGGCATCGATACGATCGAGCGGATCGGAACGCGGAACGTCATGTGGGAGTCCGACTACCCCCATACCGACACAACCTGGCCAAAGTCTCGCGAGCTGATCAAGACGCACCTCGGCCACCTCGCGCCCGAAATCCTTCATGACGTAATCGCCGGAAACGCCGTGCGGGTCTACAGCCTCGAGACATGAACCACCGCGCACCGAGAGGCCACCCCGCAGACGCGAAGTGTGGTCGAAAAGTTCAACGACAGACCCCGGCCAAGACACCGCCAGCCACAAGACGCTGCGGAGTCAGCAACCAAGAGACCAACAGGCAACAGACCGCGATCTAAGGAGCAAGTGCCAATGGACATCTACCCGATCTCGACCGATGACCACGCGTGGGAGAAGCCCGACACCTTCACCTCTAGGGTAGCGTCGAATCTTCGCGAAGACTGCCCTCACCTGGAGGTACAAGACGGTGAGCACTGGTGGGTATATGCGGGAAGGCGCGTCCGCAAGGTAGGCACGGGTGCAGCCGCAATGATGCCCGATCGAGGAGCGATAAAGTTCTTCGAAGAGGCACCGCCGGCTGTTTACGATGCCCGAGCCCGCCTCGAGACGATGGACGCAGACGGGGTTGCAGCAGAGGTTCTGTTCCCGCAGGCAGCAGGGTTCGGTGGCGGCCCCTTCGTCTCGACAGAAGGTTCGATTGAGTTACGCCTCGCCTGCATTCGCGCTTACAACGACTACCTGGCCGAAGAGTGGGCCGGCGTGAGCCCTCGCTTCGTCGCACAGTGCCTCCTTCCGATGTGGGACGTCAGCGAGGCGGTCATTGAAGTGCACAGGGCCAGCGCTCTCGGACACAGGGCGGTGGTATGGACCGCTGCACCCCAGGTCTACGGCTTCCCACACTTCAACGATGGCTACTGGGATCCCCTCTGGGCAACACTTCAAGAGCTGAAGATGCCCGTAGCTCTTCACATCGGCTCAGCAAAGGCCACCCAGGAGCTCTGGAGCGGCTATTCGTTCTTCTCTCGCCTCGCGATGGTCTCGGTCACAGCGATCACGAGCAACCTTCAAGTGGTGACGAACCTGCTGTTCTCAGGCATACTGGAGCGATTCCCGGAACTCATGTTCCTCTCGGTCGAAAGCGGTCTTGGATGGGTTCCCTACCTACTCGAGACCGCTGACCACCAATATGAGCAGCAGCATCTGTGGGACTCGGGCATGTCCATGCGGCCGAGCGAGTACTTCCACCGCCAGGTGTGCGTCAACTTCTGGTTCGAGCACAGCGGCATCGAGATGAGGCACATGATCGGCATCGACAACATCATGTGGGAAGCCGACTTCCCGCACCCGACATCCACCTATCCACACTCGCGAAAGGCCATCGAGACATCACTTGCTGGGGTGCCGGCCGAAGAGCAGAAACGCATGTTGCAGACGAACGCCCAGCGAGTATTCGGCATCGACATCGACCCGGCTAGCCTTCCCGAGTCCACCTGCTACCGGATCTAAGCCAGCGATGCGTGCTGATCTGGAGGGCCTTGCAAGACGAAGGGAACCCCTAACCGGGGGGGCACCGGTTGACCCTATCGATGCGGAGGTGATCCGCTCCGCGATGGAGACGATCTGCTTCCAGATGGCAATGTACGTATCCCGCACCGCAACAACTCCGATCCTCAATGAAAGCAACGAACGAAACGCCTCGATTCTCGACCGCAACGGCCGCCTCGCCGCGCTCTCGGTTGGGGTGCCACAGCTCATGCTCTGCTCATCACTTCCAATTCGCTTCGCGCTCGAGTTCCTTGGCGCTGACGACCTCCACGAAGGCGACATCCTCCTCGGCAACGATCCCTACTTCGGAGCTGGCCACCTTCCCGATTACAACGTCTTTGCTCCCGTGTTCGCCGACGGCCGACTCGTACTGGTGGCAAGCATCCAATGCCACCACGGTGACACCGGCGGAAGCGTGCCCGGCGGGTACAACGTCACCGCTAACGACATCTGGGGCGAGGGAGCGCGCTGGCCTGTCATCAAGCTCGTCGACGCTGGAGTCGAACGCCGTGACACGATGCTGTGCCTCCAAGCTAACTGCAGGCTGGAGAGCTTTTCTGGCGACATTCATGCGCAAATGGGAGCAGCCCGTCTCGGCGCCGAACGTCTCAGCGATCTGGTAAGACGGTATGGAGCCGACACTATAGAGGCGGCAGTCGACCACTTCATCGACACCACCGGGCGTGCAGTGCGAGACGAGGTCACCACCTGGCCTGACGGAGTCTACGAGGCAGACGCCTTTGTCGACCATGACCCGTGGGGCAATCAGGACGTTCGCATCCACGTATCGGCAACGGTCGCTGCTGATACGCTCTCGATCGACTTCACGGGCACAGACACCCGAGACGAGCTCCAGGCATGGTCCGCCTTCGGAAACGCTCGAGGCTTCACGGTTGCCCAGATAGCAGCCATGATCGACCCTGCGATCCCGAAGAACGAAGGGTTCTTCGACGTGGTGGAGATCAACATTCCCAAAGGATGCGTCCTTAATCCCCACATGGGAAAGCCGGTAAGCGCAGGCACCCATCACCCAGGCACCGAGGTCGGCGACGCGATCGCACTCGCACTCAATCAGGTACGCCCCGAGCGAGCGGTACCACAGACTTACAAAACGGGTATCCCAACGACCATAGCCGGAACCGATCCTCGAGACGGCCACCGGTTCGTCGATCCGTCGACCGAGGTTTACGCCGGATGGTGCAATGCTGCAAAGGGAATCGATGCTTGGGGCGCGCAGAACGCCTCGTACGGGAACCTCTGGAAGGCCACCGCTGAGATCAACGAGAGCCTCTACCCGCATGTACTCTGGAGCCGCGACTACCGCTGCGACTCGGGTGGTCCCGGCCAGTGGCGAGGATTGTGCGGAAGCCACTATGTAAAGGAGGTTCGGGTCCCGTCGAAGGTCTACACCTACGTCGTCGGGATGAAGTATCCGATGCCTGGAATTGCAGGCGGGCGGCCCGGAGCACCGAACAAGCTAACCCTCAAGGTGGGCTCGGACTCCCCAGTCGTCGTTCACCACAGCGCCGACTGGGTCCCTCTCGAACCTGGCGAGAAGATTGTATACGACTACGGTGGCGGCGGCGGGTGGGGAGACCCGCTCGACCGTGACCCCCAAGCAGTCTTAGACGACGTTCTGGACGAGTACGTAAGCCTCGACGGAGCGCGGCGCGACTACGGGGTGGTCATCACAGGATCGCTCGACGAGCTGACCCTCGCGGTCGACGAGGCGTCCACGGTCTCGTTGCGCTCCACTATGAGGGCTGAGCAGGCAGGCACAGCAAGAACAACAGGGACGCAAAGCAAGTCGTCTGAAGAGAGGAGCACCTTGTGAGTACTGTGAGCGAAGTGGAAGATCGCGAGAAGACGCCAAGGGAGACCCCACCAGTTGACTTCGACTCCGTAGCCTTCTTCGAGCAACTCGCTGCGTCAGCACGAACCCACTTTGAGCGATACCGAAAGCTTGGCATGACCGACATAGCCCTGTGTGTGAAGATTGGCGACAACGCGTACAGGCTCGTCTTCGAGGACTACGAGTGCATAGAGGTCGCTGCGTATGAACCCGGCTCGCACGTCGACTGCGTTCTCGCAGCGTCTAAGGATGACTGGCATGAGCTCCTATCCCACCTCGCATCGCGATCGAGTGCTGACGCGGCTCATACTCTCAATAGCCTGGTGCTCGCGGGGGACCGTTTTCGCCTCGAGGGTGATGACCAGCTCGGCTTGGACAAGTTCTACCGCTACAACGCGACCCTCCAATCCTTCTTCGAAGAGACGTCTCATGTGCGGGTGCAGTTCCACTGACAGGCCGGCACCAGCAGGTACGACGCTGAGCACACCGTGAGTCTGACCATCCTCGCCGAGCCATGTATCGGATGCGGAGCCTGCGAGTTCGGCTGCCCGACCGAAGCCATCCACAGACCTGCGACCTCCTCGGCCAGCCGGGCATTCTGGATCGAGACCTACCTTTGCAACGACTGCGGCTGGTGCCCGACCGCCTGCCCGGTCGACTGCATCCTTACGGACCCCGATACCGTCATCTGTCACCAGCGCGGCTGTCCCGTCGCCCCAACCGGAAGGGGCCCCGCGGCTGGCTTCGACTGCACTGAGATGGCGAGCCTATGCGCGGATTGCGGCGAGATCCTCTGGCGCCAGCACGAAACCGACCCATGGCAGTGCCCACACTGCACCATCGGCATGCAGGTTGGATGTCCGAAGACCGCATGGCTTCGCAAAGGCAGAACCGGCCAGCGCATCCCGCGCCGCAGCGCCGCGGAGCTATATGAGCTGCGCAATCACGCGTGACCTGCTCCCAGCAACTCACGCACGCTCGAATGCCAACAGCTTGAACACCCCCAAGGATCCCGTGAGCTCAGCTGATTTTGACAAGTGCCGTTCGCGCTAAGTGGGTACTCACCTTTTAGTATATGGTAGCTTGATCAATAAGTTCGTGAATCCGTAAAGGGGGACCACCATGACCCAAGGATGCCCACAATGAGCGGCGTCACAGCATTCCAAGCTCCGGATGTCGAGACTCGCCGGGGCCGCTGGTGGATCCTTGTCGCGATGGTGTTCGGCCTCTTCATGCCGATGCTCGACAATCTCGTCGTGAACGTCGCAATGCCAACTATCCAGCGTCGGCTCGGGGCGGGAATATCGGAGCTCCAGTGGATCATCGATGCCTACACACTTGCATTTGCCGCCTTCATGCTCACCGGGGGGACCCTGGGCGACATCTACGGCCGCAAACGGCTGTTCACAACGGGACTTGCGGTGTTCAGCCTGGGTTCACTTGCATGCGCTATGTCATCGAACATCCACGAGCTGATCGCATTCCGGATCATTCAGGGACTTGGCGGGGCACTCATCCTCCCCGGATCGCTCGCTATCATCACGGCAAACTTCCAAGGTCGCGAGCGCGGGGCAGCTATCGGAATCTGGTCCGCGATATCGGGCCTTGCAATAGCGATCGGCCCGCTGATTGGAGGCTATCTAGTCCAGTACGTGAGCTGGGAGAGCATCTTCTTTATCAACGTGCCTATCGGCGTGGTGGCCATCGGCCTCACCCTCGCCGTCGTGCCTGAGTCCAAGGATACGTCCGGCAAGCGCCGGCTCGACATACGCGGAGCCGTTACGGGGACCCTCGGCCTGTTCTTCCTCGTCTACGCTACGATCGAGGGCAATCCGCGGGGTTGGTCGAACTGGCTCATCATCGTGTCATACGCTCTTTCTGCAGCGCTTCTCATTGCGTTCTGGTCGATGGAGCGACGCAGCAAAGCGCCCATGCTCCCTCTCAGGTTTTTCCGTAATCGAACTTTCTCTGCTGGGGTCGCCGTCGCGGCTTGCGTCTTCTTCTCGCTTTTCGGAGTCATGTTCTTCTTCTCCCTCTACCTGCAGAACGTAAAGGGGTACTCTCCTATCGGCGCCGGAGAGAGGCTGCTGCCACTCACTGTGATGATCCTGCTCGTAGCGCCAATCGCTGGGCAGTTGTCAGACCGGTTTGGCTCACGCTGGCTCATGGCCAGTGGCACTTTGGTGCTCGCGGCCGGCCTTGCTATGTTCCTCCGAGTCGGCTCCAACGCGTCCTACACCACGCTGATCCTTCCAGCGATGGTAGTGATAAGCACTGGTATCGCTCTGACGCTGTCACCGATGAGCGCGGCGATAATGGGTTCCCAAGATCCGACGCAGGCAGGGATCGCCTCTGCTGTCCAGACCACCAGCCAGCAGACGGGCGGGGTTGCCGGTGTCGCACTGCTTGGCGCTCTGATCACAGCCTCCTTTGACCGCTCGTTCGCGGCGAAACTAACAGCATCCGGGTTTCCACACCCGGTCGTGCGGGCCATTCTTTCAAAGGCTGCCAAGAGCGCCGCTGGAGGTGCCCTGCGGCCCAGCCAGGCACCGCCTCACGTGAAACGAGAGGTGATCCACACAATCATCCTCGCCGCCCACGAGTCCTTCATGCACGCAACACATACCGGCATCTACCTGGCAATCGGCTTCGCACTGCTCGCCTCTGTGCTATCTGTGCTCTTTGTACGAAACCACGTGACAACCACGACATCCAAGCCATGCGTACCTCCCCAGGAAACTTCGAGCCTCGCGGAGCGAGCATCGACGCCAGCCCGCAGACAATAAAGTATCCGCTCATCAGGCACGCAGCATCGATCTCTGCGCCAGCTGCTTTATTGCATTCCGCAAGGTTCCTCGCCCTGGTGTCGATATCCAAGATGATGACCCAAACCCCCGGCCAAGCTGGTGAGACGAAGCGACAGCGCGCCCAGCGCCAAGAAACTCGAACCCGGTCTGTAGCTGGCCGCGAACCGAGCGGAGTACGCTCCCTTGGAACGCCCCGCAGCGGAGGACGCCCAAGGCATCGTCGTGACACCCGGGCAGACATCTTGAAGGCGGCTCGACGAATAGTCGATACTCGCGGGCCCCACGCTGCTACGACGAAGGAGATCGCGCGTGTCGCCAAGTGCTCAGAGGGAAGTATCTACCGTTACTTCGAGAGCAAGTACGCCCTCTTTACCGAGCTCACTGGAACCAGCTTGCCGGAACTTAGGTCCTTTCTTCAAGAACTTCCCTCACGGGTCGGAACGGCTGATCTAGCTGAGACAATGACGGAGCTTGGACGTCTAGCGCTGTCGTTTTACCAGCAGATCGCACCATTCGCTAGTGCTGGAATCACCGACTCCGGGCTCCGCAACACCCAACGCCGCCAGTTCCGGGCTCGCGGCGGTCCCCAAGCAGTTGTGCTCGAGGTAGAGGACTACCTTCGTGACGAGCAAGATCTGGGAAGGCTAAGGGCTGACACATCGCCGATCGCGGTCGCAGGCGCCTTGCTCGGAAGCTGCTTTTCCCGGGCATTCATAGTCCTATGGTTAGGCGAAGACGCAAAGCTCGGCTACAACGACGAACAGTTCATCCAAGAGATGGTAAAGGTGCTCATCCTCGGAGCCTCCCCTGAGATCAAGGCACCCCGCAGCCGAACTCGTGAAGCCGTCAAGACGTCTGAAAAAAACGGCAAGCCGGGACGCGTTGTCAACGGTCAACCCTCAGTCAGGTGAGGCTTTCGAAGAATCCCTCAGGCGATTGAGCTCCGCGAGAACAGCCTTCCCGTCAGCCTTGCCCCTGGTTTCCTTCATGACCTGACCCACGAAGAACTGAACGATCTTTTCGTCACCGTCAACGAAGCGGCTCCACTCCTTAGGGCGCGAATTCACTACGCCCGCAACCACACCAGCAAGCTCGCTGCTCGCAAGGACCTCAAACCCTCTCGCTTTCGCGATGTCTGTGGGATCGCCACCCTTTGCGAGCATCTCGGAAAGGACTGCCTTTGCTTGCGTCGCACTCAGCTTTCCCTTGGCCTCCAGAGAGATCAATCGTTCGAACGAGTCGACAGACAACCTCGCAACACCTTCGAGGTTTGCCGCAACCTCATTGGCCGCCCTGGAGAGCGTTAGCCTCGGATCAGCCCCGAGCTGGACAGCGTCCAGGACGAGCGCGTCAAGACCAAGCTCGACCACGGTCACCACCTGATCATGGAGACCACTACCGAATCCCGCGGCGCCAGCAGCCTCTTCGCCGAGCGCATCCACCAAGCGCTCGCGGCGCCGCGCTGGCATCGGACCCATCCCCGCAATCGCCTCAGCCTGCCATTGATCGCCCGGGATTATGGGCACCAGATCCGGTTCGGGAAAGTACCGGTAGTCAAAGGCCTCCTCCTTCGAACGTAGAGGCATCGTCTTCGACGCAGACTCATTCCAATGCCTGGTCTCCTGGGCCACTACCCCACCTGACTCGATAAGTGCCACCTGGCGTGCAATCTCGAAGTCCACCGCCTTCGCGAGCGAGCGGAGCGAGTTCAGGTTCTTCACCTCACAACGCGTCCCGAGGTCTTGGACGCCGGAGCGACGCACCGAGACGTTCGCGTCCACCCTGAGGGAGCCCTCCTCCATGCGACCATCTGTTGCTCCCGAAGCTACGAGAACTGCCCGAAGCTCACTCACATACATCCTCGCCTGCTGACCCGAGCGGATGTCAGGCTCGCTCACTATCTCGACAAGTGGCACACCAGCACGGTTGTAGTCAACAAGTGAGTATTCAGCCCCCGAGATCCTGCCGCTCTCGCCAACATGGGTCGTCTTTCCCGTATCCTCTTCCAGGTGCGCCCTGGTGATCCCCACCGAGGTGCCATCCGGCAGGTCAAGGCGCCCGTTCACGTTGATCGGCTCGTCATACTGGCTGATCTGGTAATCCTTTGGCATGTCTGGGTAGAAGTAGTTCTTGCGGTGGAAGACCGACGGCCGGATCTCGCATTGGAGTGCCGTGCCGATACGCATGGCCAACTCGACTGCACGCGAATTGAGAACGGGCAGAGAGCCCGGAAGTCCCAAGCAAACCGGGCACACACTCGTATTGGGTTCATCGCCAAACCGGTTCCGGCAACCACAAAACAGTTTCGTCTCGGTCAATAGTTCACAGTGCACTTCGAGACCGATAACCGCCTCCCAACCCGATACAGGCACGCCAGGCTGTCTCGGAGATGCGTCCTGTGACTTCGAGGCCTTCGAGGAGGTCTGCCCGACGCTCATCTCAAGACCTGTGATTTCATGCCGCTAGCCTGCTCCGTTCCTTGAGACGACACCGTTGCACCCGAGTGAGGTGCGCCATGTTCAACAACGGCAGCCACCTGGAACATGAGTGGTTCCGCAAGCGCCGGCGCTAGCACCTGGACGCCAACTGGCAGTCCATCATCTCCTGTGCCGAATGGAACGCTGGCAGCAGGATGACCCGCGAGATTCGAAGGGATAGTGCAGGCATCGGACATGTACATCGCCAGCGGATCATCGACCTTCGACCCGATAGCGAACGCAGTGGTTGGTGAGGTTGGGGCTAGAAGCACATCGAAATGCTCATAAGCGGCTTCGAATGCCTGGAGAATCAGGGTGCGGACCCTCTGCGCCCTTGCATAGTAAGCCTCGTAATAACCAGCCGACAGAGCGTAAGTGCCTAGCATGATGCGACGTTTGACCTCGGCACCAAAACCTTCTGACCTGGTGGCTATATTCATCAGCTCCACCGATGGAGCGTCCACCCTCAACCCATAGCGCACACCGTCATACCGGCTGAGGTTTGACGATGCCTCAGCTGGCGCCAGCAGGTAGTACGCGGACAAGCTGTAAACGCACATCGGTATCGAGATCTCGTCCACCATGGAACCAGCAGACGCGAGAACCTCAGCAGCCTCGTGAACCCTGCTCGCGACATCCGGCGAAGCGGCGCTGACCAATTCTGACACGACTCCAACTCTGATCTTGTCCGAGCCGTCGTCAAGGCGCGAGACCACTGATGGCGCTATACGGTCGAGCGACGTCGAGTCCGCCTCGTCATGGCCCGCAATAACCTCGTAAAGAATCGCAGCATCTTTGACGCTCCGAGCGATTGGCCCGACTTGATCAAAAGAGCTGGCAAAAGCGATCAACCCAAAGCGCGAAACCATTCCGTAGGTGGGCTTGACCCCAACGACGCCACACATTGCTGCAGGCTGGCGCACTGAGCCACCGGTGTCTGAACCAAGCGCTACAGGAGCGAATCCAGCTGCCACCGCTGCCGCACTGCCACCACTCGACCCCCCAGGCACTCTCGATCTATCCAGCGGGTTAAGCGTGGCCCCGAAGGCGGAGCTCTCGGTAGATGACCCCATTGCGAACTCATCCATGTTCGTCTTCCCAATGATCACCGCTCCCGCCTCGCGTACCCTGCGCACTACCGTTGCGTCGTAGGGAGGTCGCCATCCAGCAAGGATGCGCGACGAACACGTGGTCGCGATCTTGCGCGTGCACAGGTTGTCTTTCAGCGCTATCGGGACCCCGGTCAGCGGTCCAGGGTTCTCGCCGAGAGCCACTCGCCTGTCAAGCTCATCTGCGGCATCCAAAGCCTCCCTGGCTGTGACTTCATTGAAAGCATGCACATCACCATCCACCTCGGCAATCCGCTCGAGATGAGCCTCGGCGACCTGCCGGGCAGAGATCTCACCGCTGATGACTGCGGCGGATATCTCCTGTGCTGTCGAGAGCCGGGGTGCGCTGTAGAACGGCGGAATCGCCGAAGTAGCCTGAGTGCGGGCACGGTCCACCTCAGGACCACCCGCTGGGCGAGCCGACGTACCCTCGCTGGTATCGCCGGAGCCAGTCACAGTTCAACTCCGAGAATACGCGGCACTCGAAACTTGCCGTCCTCTGCAAGGGGAGCCTCGCTCAGGACCTCGTCGCGATCGAGGCCCGGGCGAGGATCGTCTGGGCGCATCACGTTTCGAACTGGAAGAGGATGAGACATCGGATCGACGCCCGATATGTCGAGCTCTGCCATCTCCGCCGCGTGCTGGAGCACCGCTCCAAGCTGGACTGTGAAGTGCTGTAGCTCCTCGCTGGTCAGCTGCAAGCGAGCCAACCTCGCGACGTGAGCAACCGCATCGACGGTTATGCCCCCCGCTGGCATGTCGGCAGGCATCTCGCTCGAATCACGAGGTCGCTCAGCGGAAATTGAACGCCCCAACACCCCTAAGACGAAGTCGAGCGCCTCCGACTCGATGATGTCTCGGTCATAGTCGAGTGTCGCGACGTGATAGCTCCTCTCCAGCCAGACACGCTTTAGCGGAACCGTCACCCGCTCCATTAGAAACTCGCCTGTGGATGTCGGGACTACGTGGTCCTCCCTACTCGTCATAAGCAGGATAGGACAGGTGATCTCGTGAAGATCACCGACCAGCGCATCTAGTCCCTCGAAAAGTGACAATGCGGGTGCAAGTGGCGACCCTGGATAGCTCAACTCGGCTGCGGCCGGCATTGCAATGTCCGATCCCACCGCTGGAGCCACCTCCGCTCCGCCAGCAAGCGCTCCTTGGAGAATCTCGCGAAAGCTCTCAGCAGGGGGCTCGACGAACGGATTGATCAGAACGACCCCGGCAATCTCATGGTGGTCAGCTGCAAGCCGACACGCCAAGCTGCCGCCCATGGACAGCCCTACCACCGCAACCACACGACACATCTCAGCAAGCTTGAGGTATGCGTCATCGGCCGCCTTACTCCAGTCCTGCCACCGCATCCCAAGCAGGTCCTCAATATCGGTACCATGCCCTGGGAGCAACGGCATCTCCACGCTGAACCCAGCCTCTACAAACCTCTCCGCTAGCGGCCTCATCGACTGCGGACTGCCAGTGAAGCCGTGAAGGACAAGGACGCCGCGATCTCCGCTGCTGTGCGACAACGGCTCTGCTCCCAAAAGGACTGGTCTCACCACCCAGCGGATGTTAGCGCCTAGAACACCGGCTCTGAAATCCGGGCACTGGAAAGCTCGCGCACTTGGACAGCTTCGCTGAAAAAGCACAGCCGCTCCCGTCTCCCTTGGCCTGATCGGACGGCCATAGCCAACTGGTGATGACGGTATGCTCGCGTAACTCCGCCTCGTTCGGCCGCGAGAACCTCTCGGATGGCCGCTGTCTGATCCCGTGATCTCGAAACAAATCTCATGACCACAGGCATGAGAACAGTCGACCGTACTCGCCTAATACGGTTTCGGACTAAACTGATTCGTGTTCGATCATCGACTGGAACCTGTGGTAGCTCTTTGAGCGCAGCTGGTGATCGTACATCATGGGCGGTGCTCTTGTGCCGGGATCCCCAACGGGGCCACAGACCCAGACCAAGAGCAACCGGGTACAACACTATGGAGGCAGGATTTGGCGCGATATCCGTTTCTCAGCGAAGAGTGGATCGAGTTAGCACGAAGCATCAGGGCTGAGTACAAGACCCCTGATCGCGATGTGCCTGCGCCGCCTCGGGTCCGCATGAACCAGGTCATTACCGATGTACCGTTCGGCACGGGGGCAATCGAGGCCCACCTTGACACCACTTCAGGCGATTTGGAACTCGATCTCGGACACATCAATCCAGTGGATCTCTCGGTCACACTCGACTACGAAATGGCAAAGACCCTGTTGATCGAGGGCAACATTCAAGCGGGATTCCAAGCGTTCATGGTCGGCAGGATCAAGGTGGACGGAGACATGTCAAAGCTGCTCGATTTGCAGTCGGTAGTACCCCAAACGAACGCCCAAGAACTCGCTGGTCGCATCCGCGACATCACCGCCTGACCTCAGAACCTGGCTGCAGCTCGCCGGTCTCGAGCAGCAGATCGAAGCTCTCGGCAGCAAGCACCGGCACTCCGAGGTCGGTTGCCTTAGCCACCTTCGCGAGACTAGGGGCCTCTCCGACGACGAGAGCCCATGTTTTCGCGGAGACGCTCCCGGGGGACCTGCCTCCACGAGCAATGATTGCTTCGATGGCATCCTCTCTTGTCCAGCCAGGGATAGCCCCGGTGATTACAATCGCCCGGCGATCCAGAACACCTCTGGATTCCGGTCCATGCTGAACGGAGCCGCTGGCGAGCGGAGTCTCTACCGATGGCGCGGGGGCTGTGCTATCGCCGAGATTGACCCCGCTGGCACGCAACTTTTCTATTACGTTTCGGTTCACGGTTGATGCGAAGAACGCCACAATCGACTCTGCAGTGGTCGCCCCGACGCCATCCACCGCCTCGAGCTGCTCTGGTGTCGCAGCCATCAGATGATCCAGGTGGCGGAACGATATCGCAATAGCTCGTGCTGCAGTGGGACCCACGTGACGTACGCTCAACCCGACAATCAGCCTGTCAAGGGGGCGCGCCTTAGACCCCTCGATAGCCGAGAGAAGGTTCGCTGCAGACCGATCGGCAAGCCGCTCAAGATCCGCGACTTGCGCGGTCGACAGTCCATAGATATCTCCAATGTCCACGAGAAGCCCACGTTCCACCATCATCGCTACCCGCTGCTCTCCAAACCCCTCGATGTCCATCGCAGACCGGGAGGCGAAGTGGACGATCCTCTGTACCCGCTGACCAGGACAGTCCATGTTCGTACAGTAAGTATCGCTCTCGCCCGGCAAACGAACGAGCGTTCCCATGCACTCGGGGCAAGCTGTGGGGAACCGGAACGGCTCCAGACCCGCTGGGCGAAGGGACGGGACCGGCCCCACCACTTCTGGTATCACATCCCCTGCTTTGCGCACGATCACGGTATCGCCGACACGCAGATCCTTGAGCCGCACCTGATCTTCATTGTGCAAAGAGGCCAATTGGACAGTCGACCCGCCAACCACGACCGGCTCCAGCTTCGCGAACGGAGTTGCCCTCCCAGTGCGGCCGATCGAGACCATGATGCCCGCAAGCTTCGTCGTACGCTCCTCGGGCGGGAACTTGTACGCTATCGCCCAACGAGGAGCACGCGAGGTGGCTCCGAGTTGCTGCTGCAACGAGAGCTCGTTCACCTTGATGACTACGCCGTCAATCTCGTAATCAAGGTCATGGCGTCGTTCCTGCCAGTAACGGCAGAAGTCGTAGACCGCATCGAGACCTCGGACCTCGCGCACCTCCGGGTTCACGGGAAGCCCAGCTTCACGCATCAGCTCGAGCGCTGCAGAGTGGCGCTCGAGCTGCGGACCTCCTTCTAGAGCTCCGAGCTGGTAAGACCAGAACGAGAGCTCACGGCTTGCAGTAACCTTCGAATCCTTCTGGCGTAGGGATCCTGCAGCGGAGTTCCTCGGGTTGGCAAATAGGCGCCCACCTGACTCCGCCTGGCGCTGGTTCAGCTCCTTGAAGGCGCTTATCGGCATGTAAAGCTCACCCCGCGCCTCCAACAGACGCGGCACGGCACGCATGCTTGGTGCGAGTTTCGCTGGGATCGCTCGCACAGTACGGACATTATCGGTGACGTCCTCACCGGTAATGCCGTCGCCTCTGGTAGATGCGCGAGTCAGAACCCCGTCCTCGTAAAGCAGCGAGATCGCAAGCCCATCGATCTTCAGCTCACAGACGAAGTCGACCTCGTTGATGTCAACCTCGCCGTTGTCAACCCCACGGTGGCGCGCGCCTGCGGGGGTTTCACCACCCACGCGGGCCTCACCACTCGAGCCCCCCGACGAGACGTCGGGTGCCGCGAACCCTCGCCCAAGTCGGTTGGCCCAGGCCGCGAGCTCCTCCAAACTGAAGGCGTTGTCCAGACTCATCATCGGCACCCGGTGCCGTACGGGAGCAAAGAGGCTCGATGGTGGCGCGCCTACGCTGTGTGCAGCAGACGCAGTGGACGACAATTCTGGGTAATCGACCTCCAGGGAGCGAAGACGGCGCACCAGTTCGTCGAAGTCCGCATCGGATATCTCCGGATCGTCAAGGCGGTAGTAACGAAGGCTGTGGTGCTCAACGAGCCGGCGGAGCTCACTCACCTCCTGCTTCAAAGCCTCCGACTCACTCACGCTCGCATCATCGGAGGGGACGTTTGCAGGCCGCGGCGGGCCATCTGCGCGGTTCATCACCCGCAGCATACCGACAAGCGCGCCTCGGTGGAAGCGGATCCGCAACGTTGCAGGGGCTAGCGAACGCCTCTATTCGTAGTAGCCAGAGTGGATATAGAAGCAATGCACGCCCTCAGCCCGGAACATCTCGCGGTTTCGCGGATCATCCTCGAACCCAAGGCAGACATCGAAACCGTACTCTCGCAACGCAGCGAGCGCCGAACGCTTGTAATCCACCACCGCAGCACGATCACTCACAAGGCGCATTATGAGCAGATCCCAGCGGATTGCGTTGCGTTCCAGCCATCCCCGAGTCTGAGTAAGCACCCGAAGCGGCCGGCCTGTGAGAAGCACCACCTTCAGCTTTTCATCCAGTAGATCAAGAAGGCGCGCTGTCTCCTCGATCAGAGGATCCTCATCGCAAGACGCAAAGAAGCCTTCCCAGTCACGTTTCGGACCCACAAGGAAGTGCTGACGACCAGCTGCCTCCGAGATCACACCATCGATGTCAAATACGACCGCACGGTCCGCGGGAACTGGAGCTTCACGCCAGGACCAGCCATCCCGAACCGAGTCAGGACTCCCTGCTCGCGACCCGGACCCCGTCCCGCCAAGCCCAGCTGTCCCACCCGAGGTCGGTGATTCGCTGCCCATCGCGCTCAGTCCTCGGTCGGCGACGCCTCAGCCCTCCGTCGAATCTCGTCGACGACCCCAACATCAGCAAGTGTGGTGGTGTCGCCAAGGTCCCTTCCCTCTGCTACATCGCGCAGCAGCCTTCTCATGATCTTCCCGCTCCTCGTCTTTGGAAGCTCATCAGTGAAGATCACTACCTTTGGCCTTGCAATCGGTCCGATACGCTGCGCGACATGGTCTCTCAACTCACGGCCGTGCTTGTCGGAAGCATCCACCTGCATACCTCCCCTCAGCGTCACGAATGCCACGATCCCCTGTCCTGTGGTCTCATCCTTTGCACCCACGACCGCTGCCTCGGCAACGCTCGGGTGGTCCACGAGTGCGGACTCGACCTCAGTAGTCGAGATCCGATGCCCGGAGACGTTCATCACATCGTCCACACGCCCTACAAACCACAGGTAACCGTCCTCGTCGACCTTCGCACCATCGCCCGCGAAGTACCGACCGGGGAACCTGCTCCAGTAGGTCTCCCGGTAGCGCTCCGGGTCACCGTAGATGCCGCGAAGCATCGCTGGCCATGGCCGCGTCAGCGTGAAGTACCCACCGCCGCGCTCCACACGGTTCCCTGCATCGTCAACCACCTCAGCGCCAATGCCAGGCAATGGAAACGTCGCAGACCCCGGTTTGAGCGACGTCACGCCGGGCAACGGCGCAACGAGAATCGCACCGGTCTCGGTCTGCCACCAGGTATCGACAACCGGGCACCTGCCGCCGCCAATATGCTCCCAGTACCATACCCACGCCTCTGGATTGATCGGCTCGCCGACCGAGCCAAGCAGCCGCAGTGCACTGAGGTCATGCGCTCGCGGGTACTCCGAGCCCCACTTGATGAACGTCCTGATCGCGGTAGGGGCCGTATAAAGCGTCGTAACGCGGTAGCGCTCTGCGATCTCCCACCAGCGGTCCTTAGATGGAAAGTCAGGCGTTCCTTCGTACATCACACTGCTGCAGCCGTTGGCAAGCGGGCCGTAGACTATATAGCTGTGACCGGTGACCCAGCCGCAGTCAGCCGCGCACCAGTACACGTCGGTGTCAGGATGCAGGTCGAACACGTAACGATGGCTGAACGCCACCTGGGTTAGGTAACCACCTGTCGTATGCATGATCCCCTTTGGCTTCGCAGTGGTACCTGAGGTGTAAAGCAAGTACAGGAGATCCTCTGAGTCCATCGGCTCGGGCGGGCACTCGGCATCTGCTTCCAGGACAAGGTCGTGCCAAAAGTGGTCCCTGCCGGGTTGCATCAACGGGACATCTCCGTCACCTGTTCTTTGTACGACCACCACGTGCTCGATCGATCGCGTGTCGGAGAGAATCGGCGCCGCGTTCTCAAACAACGGAACGACGGCTCCCCTCCGCCAGCCGCCGTCGGCCGTCACCAGGACCTTGGCACTCGCGTCATTGATCCTGTCACGAAGCGCGTCGGGAGAAAAACCCCCAAACACCACCGAGTGGGGAGCCCCGATTCGCGCGCACGCGAGCATCGCGACCACGATCTCGGGGATCATCGGCATGTAGATGGCAACCCGATCTCCCTTGGTGACACCGAGCCCCTTCAGCGCATTGGCAAACCGCTGGACCTCGTCCAACAGCTCCGCGTAAGTGATAACACGCTGATCGCCAGGCTCTCCCTCCCAGTAATACGCCACACGACCGCCGTTGCCAGCTAGCACGTGGCGGTCGAGGCAGTTGTATGAGACGTTCAGCTTTCCGCCGTTGAACCATTTGGCAAACGGGAGCTCCCATTCACACACCGTTTTCCATGGCTCGAACCAATCCAGTGCTGCTGCCTGGGTAGCCCAGAATCCCTCCCAGTCGGCATCTGCAGCCTCATACAGCGAGCGATCCGCGATGAGCGCCCGCTCCCTCACCTCTTCACTTGGCGGGAACTCCCGCCCCTCGTGGTAGTAGTCCTCGATTGTGGCAGAGGGAGCGGCCTCGACATTTTCCCGCGCGACAGACATGCTATGTCACATTAGCCGCAGGTCCGTTCCCGGTGCGTGTGCAGTAGTTGCACACTCCTTCGGCGGCCTATGAACTCTAGGCCGTGCCGTTGCCTTGGACTGACGCGCAAACATCAGGACACCGCCTTCTTGGGGCTGGGTGAGACTCCGTCAAGTACGCCGACAGAGCCGGTGGCGACAACAGCTTCCCGATCAAAGGGGCGGTCCCCGACAGAACTGCGTCGGGCGGTCTTCCTCCCCCCTCCATTGGCCCTCGGGCCTCCGGCTCGGGCACACCCCCGCGAACTGCGGGTGCCTTGCTTTCGGTCTTTCTTCTCCCAGCCATACGGACGCACTGGGAGCTTGGACCTCTCGACCGGTTCCCCAGTCGAGAGCGCACAGAGCATTGCCACACAGGCAAGCTCTGCTAACGATTGAAGGTTGTACGCTGCGTTCAGGTCGCGATCGATCACAAGATCGCACTTTGGGCACTCGAACACACGCTGCGAGCGATTCAGGTCGTGGTTCACGACCTTACATACAGAGCAGGTCTTCGATGATGGGTACCAGCGGTTCGCGAGCAAGAGGACGCCGGCGAAGCGCACATGCTTGTAGGAGACCTGTCGGCGCAGCTCCGCCAAGGCCGAATCGGCCTGGGATCGGTTGTACCCCCGCTTTCTGCGACCTCTTCGTATCATGCCGGAAGCGTTCAAGTCTTCGACCACGTTCACGCTGTAGGTGCTCGCAAGGCGATGGGACTCCTTGTGGATCCGGTCTTTGCGGATGTTCGCAGCCTTCGCATGAGCACGGCGCAGCTTGGCCTGGGTGTCCTTTGACCGCTTGGAGCGGATCTTCCAAAGACAGCGACCAGCGATATGGGTCCCGTCCGCGTTGAAGCACACTGGGCTCGCTGTGCGGTGCTGGCGGTCCATCCTGCGCTGGTAACGGTTGATCTTCTCGCGTACCTGCTTCTCAGCTCTCGGGTTTTCGACTACATGAGCGTCCGAGGAGGTAGTGAGGTGAGCAATGCCTACGTCGGTGCCACAGACGCCATGTGTTGTCGGTATGCGAGCTTCTCGCTTCACGATCACGTTGAACGAGACGAACCGACGGCCTCCTTCCTCTGACAGGGTAGCCCGGAGGATCTTTGCTGTGCGGTCTTCGATCTTGAGGCGAAGTTTGTCTGTCGGCTCCTTTGTGCGCCGTACCCCGATGACGGGCAAGCGCACATGATGGCGGTCAACGACAGTCACCGCTCCTGTCGTGAAGCCTACCGACTCGCGCCCTCGGTGCTTGCGGGGTGGGTGTGGCCAGTTGACCGACGAACCTTTGCGCGTGCCGTTCTTTGAGTCGAAGTAGTTCTTGAGTGCAAGTGCTGTGGCCTCAAAGCCAGACGAGTATGCCTCCTTTGAGTTCTCCTTCCACCAGCCAACCGCTGGAATGACTCGGTCCGCGTAGTTCCTTGCCTCTATCCTGTGCGCACCTTGGCGAAGTGCGAGGACTTCGAGCACCTCCCTTGCACAGATGTTCTCTACCGCAGCTTCGCGCTCAACATCGTCCCTTGCGGTGATGAGGTCCTTCTGGTCGTTCCAGATGCGCCGCATCGCAGCCTGTGACCAGGGAACCGGGACCATCGTCTGTGCCCAGGTGTCAGCGTCTTTCGTACTTGCTCTCTGTCTAAGAGCGAGCACTCGGTAGGTGTTTCTCCGATGGAGCTGGTCTTCTACGAGCCCGAGTGCCCACTTCTTAGCGAGGCGCTTGGCACCGAGGTGAGACGCCTCGACAGGGTCCATCCGCTTCCCTGAGTCCAGGCAGAACTTGTATGCCTGTGCGCACCAGCTATCTGGGATCTGGAACCTACTCACGGTGTGATCTTCTCACGGGGCTGTATCAGTGCCATCGGCCCCACGTCGTTGTTCGGGTACCGAAGTGCCTTCTTAGCGCGGTTGCGAGCGCCTCGGCGACCATACAGACAAGCGCAGAAGCTCGTGAGCACCTCGGTCATGTCGCGCACGAGGTCGTCTTCGACCTCGCTGGCATCGAAGACCTCTACACGTCGGCCCTCAGCCGAGAGCGCGGCTTCGGGATGCTCGAAACCGAAGCGGGCAAGGCGGTCCCTGTGCTCGACCACGATGATCGCAGCAGTCCGGTCGGCTAGAACTCTGGCGAGCTTGCGACGCCTGTAGTTCATCCCCGAGGCGACATCGGTTACCACCTCATCCACTGACAAGCCTGATGACCTCGCCCACTCGGTGAGCCGTGCTACCTGGCGGTCGAGGTCATCGCGTTGGTCGTCACTCGACACTCGCGCGTAGAGCACCGTGCGGGCGTGCTCAGTCCCGCTCGTTACGGCATCGACGAGGATGAGCTGGCCTACGCGATGTGTGAGGGACGAACAGGGTGCCGTCGCGCCACCAGCGGTAGGCGGTGTGCTTGTTCACCCCCACCATCTTGGCCCAGTCGGACAAGTTCACCCCCACACACTAGCACATATGTGTGTGCCCTCATGTGCACTCGATGGCCGGCAGCTACTAGCCCTGGGCGATCACGTGCTTGGTAGCCGTGCGAGCCACCTGGTGGTCGAAGCCGCTCCAGAACACCAAAAGATTGGCCTTGCCTTTGAACTTCTTCATCATCAGAAACGCTCCGAAAAACCCGGCCTTGGGTTACGGGATGGATAGGCACTCGGGCCGAAGGCCCGATTTAGATGCATCTGCAACGTCGGATGTTGCTAGCGTCCACGATAGTGGACTGGTTCAACCGGTCAGTGCAACAGCAGACCGATTGCAGCAACCCGTGAACGCTGTGGCTCCCGGCTGAACAGCGAGGCATGGCGTTGATCTGGTGGCTGATCCGATCCAGGTCATCTTGGTCGTAGACCGACAGATCGGTAGACTTTGGCAACGAGCGACCTGAGGGGCCATCGAACGCCTCATTGCTCTGACGCCGCCAGGGGCACTGCGCCGCGGTTCGGTAGAAAGGCCGGCAAATCGTCTCGTGGCTCAACGGTGAACCCTCGGCTGCAAGCGGCCGGGGAATCATGATCGGGGAGTCCTTTTGGCTAGGTGCTCTTCTGCGCGCCAAGCAATCGAGGTGTCGGCTCGGAACCTCGTCTGCTTTGAATACTTGCCCCATCGCAGAGCATGGCCGTCTGCCGCCGTCGTCTGGTAGCGCTCGCGCCTAGCCTTGTGCGCGACTTCCGTCACAGACACTCAGCGCTGCCCACCCGAGCGGCCAGGCGATTTGTCTCAACGACTCCTTATCTTCGATCCCCGAGCGGATCTCTTCACGCTCTTTTCGCGCTGAACGGCCTTGCTGCCATGCTGCGGCCTGCGCTGGTTACGGTTGCCCGCCCATTATGGTCGGCGCGCTTCAACGATCGGTGGAACACGCCGAGGATTCTTGGTACGTTCGCCAATCGTATCTCGAGGACCACAAGTGCGCGGCAACCATCACACTTGTGCCTGCTTGGAATATCCTTTCAGCCTAAACGCCTAAGCGGCTGCCGCTGGAGTGAGGTTCCCTCCAAGGGCACCGAGGCGACAAACTCGTCGCAGGCTAGCGTTCATACGCTTCATCTCCACTTCGCCTAGCATTGTCTTTGGAAGGCAACTTCCTCAGGACGCACCCGAGGAGGACCCGCCAAGCCCTCGTAGCTCAGGGGATAGAGCACCGGCCTCCGGAGCCGGGTGCGCAGGTTCGAATCCTGCCGGGGGCGCCAGATGTAAGCTCAGGTCAGAGGCCAATTTTGGCAGGTGGCGATGGCCGAGGGCCTCCGAGCGTCGATCATGCCTGTCGATCAATGCTCCCCCGGAAGCCCAGCTAGGCTGGGCGAAGGGAGTGGAACATGGCCGGGTCGATGCGCCAGCGAGGCGAGAACTCACGGCTCCTGACAGCCTATGTCGGGTGGGATGCAGCGGCGAAGACGCGCCGTTACGTGACCAAGACCGTCCACGGTGGAAAGCGCCAGGCCAACAAGGCTCTCGCCGACTTCGTGAGCGAGGTGAACAAGCAACAGCACGCTGCCGCAGCCGCCGAGTCCGGGGCGATCACCGTCAAGCAGGTCCTCGACCAATGGCTGGAAGCCCGTCGGCAGGTGCTGTCCCCCTCCACCGTGGACCGCTACCAGGTGGCAATCAAGCACGTCGAGTCGGCCTCCATCGGCAGGCTACCCGTCGCCAAGCTCCGGCCCCACCACCTCGAGGACCTCAACACCTCCTAGTCAAAGGGCAGTCCGGCTCTTCCATCCGCAAGGTCCACTGTGCGATACGCCAGTCCCTCGCCTGGGCGCATCGCCGTGGTTTCACTGTTCTTGTCGCGACGAACGAGATCGAGCTGCCGCCGCTCGGCGAGCGCAAGGTCTCCCCTCCCGCTTCCAGTGACGTGCGCACGCTCGTCGAGCACGCCCTGGCCTCCGACCCCGACTGGGGAACGGCCATCGCCTTCGTCGCGGGGACCGGCTGCCGCCGGGGAGAAGTGTGCGGGCTCCGCTGGCTGGATGCCAACCCTACAGGAAAGAGCGCCCCTCGACCGAGGTATGCACGGACGCGAAGCTCCCGGCTCCGGAAGTCCTGGTCGGACGTGACAAGGATCCAATCCTACTCTGCACACCATTCGGCGATCTCCGCGTCACTCGCCTTGTGCCGTAGGTCCTGGATCTTCGGATGCGGTTCGCCGAGCTCAGCGATTCGCCGGACCTGTTATACGGTGTATTCGAAGCGCGGTCGCAGCTTCCCCAGCCAATGACTGAAGTTCTCGTCCAGCAGGAATCGGGGCTCAGCCGGCAAGGAGGTCCTGGACCCCGCGCACGTCCTCCACGTCGATCGTGTGCCAGTCCGCGATCTGCTCGATGCCGTGGGACACCGGCTCCCTGGCGATGACGGCGATAGGGAGGCGCGTACCCTTCGGGACGGGTTCTCCGAACTGGATGTTCGGATCGATCTCGATGCGGTCGGTCAGCTCCCAGGCAATCGCCTCATTCTCAGTCCCGAAGCAGATCTCCTCGGCGAACGTTTCGATAACTGGCAGCCATACGTAGTGGCCGGCACCTCTACCGACCAGCTCGATGACTTGCGGTTCTGCGCCGGCCGTCGCCAGGTCGGCCCAGATCGCGGCGCCGTTGGTGAAGAAGAGCCGCTGCGCGAAAGGGCGGGCCACCCCCGGCAACAACTCGGCCAGCGCGCCTTCCAACTTGCGTAGCTCTTGGAGGCTCACCCCTGCCCGGCGGAAGCGCCGGACGACCTCCAGGCTGACGAGGTCGTGGAATGAGAGCAGGCGCGACTCGTAAGGGCCAATACCGACGCTCGGCGGAATCAGCCCGGCTGCCCAGCGGCAAAGGGTCCGGGCCCGCACGTCCGATGCCCGCAAGCCGAGGGTCCGGGCAGCCTCAGGGAAGCTGTAGATCCCGGTCCCGAACGCGGGCACAGCAACAGTCCTGATGGGCACGGAGCAAGCCTACCGGTCGGGTCCGACAGCACTGAGTTCATTCGAGGACCAGCCGCAGGCTCAGTCGGACCACGCGTCGGAGCACTTGCCCGCCTCCTGCCGGGGGCGCCGCACCGTGACCAGCGGCTTCGCAGCAGTTGCCCGTCCTGAGGCCGAACCCGAACCCGCGATCGGAAGTATCGCGATATCGTGAAGTCATGGCAAGGCAGACCACCGGTCGGTTGCCCGATGAATTGGCTGACGAGGCCGAGGCAGTTGCTCGCGTCCGCGGTACCAGCGTGAACACACTGATCGTCGACTCGCTCAGCGCTGAGGTTGCGCGCGTCTGGAAGGACAAGGACTTCGTGACCCGCGCGCGCAAGCTGCTGGAGCGGGACAAGGAGCTACTCGACCGACTCGCGAGGTGATCCGGCACCTCAGCCTGGCCGACTACCTCTGGCTGGCAGAGCAGGTCACCGGGATCGAGGCAGCGGTGCTCTCGAAGGCGGCGAAGGTCGATCTCACTGATTCCGCGCTGCACGTGCCTTCGGCAAGCTTTGGCGGGCAAGAGTTCTACCCCGACGTCATCGACAAGACAGCTGTGCTCACCCGCCGACTGGCATGGAACCACCCGCTCCTCGACGGAAACAAGCGCGCGGCATGGGCCGCGGTCGTCCTCTTTCTCGATCTGAACGGGATCGTCTGGTCGCCGGATCCTCCCGACGTTGATGGCGCCGAGCAGGCCATCTTGGCTGTGGCTGCACACGAGGTTGATGAGTCCTGGTTTGCCGACTGGCTCCGTCAGCGGGTGCACATAGCTTGAGATCATCACCGACGTCTGGGCGGGCACTATGCCTCGCGAACGCGCTGATATCGCAAAGTCCATGCGCGATGTCATCGCATGTCGCACAGACATCCGCAGCGAGGCGTTCTTCGTCCAGTTCGAAGACGATGAGCGGATCACCCGTGACGTTGATGAAGCAGTTGAGGCACCAGCACACATAGCGGTTGTACTTGCAGCAAGCGTTGGGCGACAGCAAGGTGCGAACTCAGTGTCGTTGCAGCTGTAGCGCTCACAGCGCGCCACGACAAGCGAATCGCATCCAGGATCGCCGCGAGATGTGACCAGCCGGTATGGTTGCGGAAC
>JAJZXF010000116.1 GCA_021802485.1 Actinomycetes bacterium
GTCGTGGTGCGACAGAGGTGTTCGGCGGCATTCCGGTACCGGTCCACGCCACCACAGCTACATCAGTGGCGGCATGAACAACATGCCTCGGGAACCAGGCGCTCCCTACGGCCTGCCAGCAGTATCGGCAGGAGACAGGGCGTCGACACGGAATCCTGGCCCTTTAGGGCCGGGAGGCTTCAAAGGAAAACCGTGAGAAGCATCCCGCACCACAGCAACTACCCGCTCGAGTGGCTCGTGTCCATGAAAAACGCCAGATCGATCTCTGTCTGTATCCCAGCGCGCAACGAAGCCCGAACCATCGGACCGATCGTGAGGGCAGTCTCCTCCGAGCTTGTGAGCGCAACCGGACTCGTGGACGAGATCGTAGTGGTCGATGACGGCTCGTGCGACGCGACCGCGTCCGTAGCGCGCGATGCAGGTGCGCGGGTGGTTCTTGCCCAGAGCGGCCCCACCAGCCCCGCCCCCTCCAGCGCTAGTTCCCCCCGTTCTCGCGGGCAAGCAGGCCCTGACGGGTGCGGCAAGGGATCCGCAATGTGGACAGCCATGCTGGAGTCAACCGGCGACATCCTGGTCTTTTGCGACGCGGACATCGTGGACTTTGACATACGCTTCGTCACCGGGCTCCTCGGCCCCCTGCTCGAAGAGGAGGACGCTTCCCTCGTAAAAGGCTCCTACCGCCGGCCGCTCGGCGCTGAAGGAACTGGGGGAGGGCGCGTTACTGAGTTGATGGCAAGACCGCTGATCCAGCTCCTCTTCCCCCACCTTGCCTTCGTGCGCCAGCCGCTCGCTGGTGAAACAGCGGCGCGCCGGGAAATCCTGGAGCAGGTTCCGTTTTCGAAGGGCTACGGAGTGGAGATTGCGCTGCTCATCGACGTAGCCAACCTTTGCGGCCCGTCAAGCATCGCCCAAGTGGATCTCGACGTGAGAACACATCGCAACAGGTCACTGGAAGAGCTCTCCTTGCAAGCAACAGATGTGCTCCTCGCCGCGCTGTCACGCTGCCCGCAGAGCGCTGTCCAGCGGGGAGCCAGCGTGCACGCAAATGCGGACCCGCTCCCCATCTTGGCCGACTTCCCTGGCTACTGGCGTAAGCGAGTTCAGGGTCGCTGAGCCTCGAAGCGGGCAAGGAACTCTGCCACGGCCGTCTGAATGCATACGAGGGGCTCGCGTGTAGCTAGTTCCTCGCCGTAATGCTCCACCAGCGAGACTACATCGATGCCACGGACCGCCGCGGCGGAACGCGTGTGAACATCCGTGCGCCCCACAATCGCGAGCACAGGAACGCCTAGGTCGCGAGCGATCGAGGCAACTCCGCCGACGACCTTGCCCTCAAAGGACTGAAGATCCAAAGCGCCCTCGCCAGTGATCACGAGATCAGCCCCTGCCAGCCTCTCTGCCAGCCTGACCTCCGCCGCGATCAGGTCAAACCCAGGAACGAGACGTGCTCCAATCGCTGCGAGGCCACCAGCTAGACCGCCAGCCGCTCCCCCGTTCGGTATCTGCGTTACATCGATACCGAGACGTGCGCGGTAGATTCCCGCCACGCGCATAAGGCGCCAGGCCAACATGGCCACCTGCTGGGGTGTGGCTCCCTTCTGGGGAGCAAAAAGATCCGCCGCATCAAGGAACCTCGCCTTCACGTCGCATGCTACGACCAGCTCGACACCCTCGTCGCTCGTGACTGCGCTAGCGCAACCGCGCTCCGGCTTTGCGGATCCGAGCGCCTTCAGCGCTGCAAGGCCTCCGTCTGTGCACGCAGATCCCCCTACTCCAAGCAGGATCTTCGCAGCTCCAGCCTGTACTGCCAGCGCTATGAGTTCCCCCGTCCCCCTGCTCGTCGCTCGAAGCGGATCGTTGCCAAGCGGACCGCCCGCGAGGGACAACCCGGACGCCCTGGCCGACTCGATGATCGCCAGATCGCCGTGGAGCGCCCACTCTGCCTGTATCGGAGCCCCCAAGGGGCCGGTCACCTCGGAGCAGGTGATGCCAACTCCCCCTGTGTCTCCTCGAGTTACTTGGCCTTCCAGCACTTCGAGGAAGCCGTCGCCCCCATCAGACAGCGGCAAGAGAGTACATCCCCATCCGCATCGATCGGCGCCAGAAGCGATCGCCTCCGAGACATCGCGCGCCGAAGCCGTCCCTTTAAACTTGTCCGGAGCTGCGAGGGCGCGTCTCAAGCTGCCAAGATCGCAGCGCGCGAGGTAGGCTTGATTCTCATGACAGCCCAGGACGCCGAAACGGCAGCCCCGGACTTGGTCGTAGTGTCGAACCGAGGACCATTGTCGTTCTCATATAACGACGATGGCGAACTCGAGCCCCGCCATGGGGCCGGTGGTTTGGCCTCTGCCTTCCAGCCACTACTTCGGAACACCGGAGTAACATGGATCTCCGGAACAGTTGGGGATGCTGACCGCGAAGCAGCAAGCAACGACCTCTTCAAGCTGGACGGGGCGGTGCTTGTTCCCCTTGCGCCAGACACCCACTCCTACCGGATGGCCTACGATGTGATCTCGAATGCGACCCTGTGGTTCCTCTACCACGGGCTTTTCGATCTCGCGCGAAGGCCCAGGTTCGAGCGCCGCTGGTACGAAGCATGGGAGCACTACAGGGAGATTAACAACTTCTTTGCCGCGGCAGTTGCGGAGCGTGCTCCGGAAAACGCATGCGTGCTGGTCCAGGACTACCATCTGTCCCTTATGGGAGCCCGCCTGCGCGAGCAGCGGCCGGACCTTCGCACGGTGCACTTCAGCCACACACCATTCTGCAGCCCCGATGAGATGCGGATCCTCCCTGGCATCATCGCATCCGAGCTGCTGGGCAGCCTGGTGCAGTTCGACACGTGCGGCTTCCACACCCAGCGATGGGCGGACGCATTTCGCGACTGCTGCAAGCGGCTCGACATCGTGAGTCGTTCGGGCCCTGGCGGAAGTGATGCATCTCATTACAGCCAACATCCCCCAACCCGACGATCTCCGTCCACCTTTTCCGCCTCGCTCTCACCCGACACCGGGCACCTTGCCTCAATAACCGCGTCGGAAGCCTGCAAGAAGGCCCTGTCCGCGCTGGAACACAAGATCGGCGATCGCAAGCTAATCTTACGCGTCGATCGGATGGACCTTTCAAAGAACTTCCTGCGAGGATTCCTAGCCTACGACGAGTTACTCCATCAAGAACCCGCTCTACGCGAACGCGTCTTGTTCCTAGCCCTCGCGTACACGACGCGGGGAAACCTTGCCGACTATGCCGGCTATCGCTTGGAAGTCAATACGCTAGTCAACCAGATCAACGAGCGATGGGCCACCCCCGGCTGGACGCCGATCATACTGGAGGTAGAGGACGACCTGGTGGGGTCGGTTGCCGCCCTGCAACGCTACGACGTCCTCCTCGTCAACCCCCTTAGGGACGGGCTCAACCTCGTGGCCAAGGAGGGCGCTCTGGTCAACACCCACAGCGGCGTGCTCGTGCTCTCGAGGGAAGCAGGAGTCTTCGAGGAGCTTGGCGACCTAGCGATCGAGATCAACCCCTTCGACATCTCCGGCACGGCTTCAGCAATGTCAACCGCTCTGCAGATGGACGCCAGCGACCGCTTGCAACACTCAAGTGCTCTTCGCCAGCGCGTGACGGCACAATCAAACGAGGCCTGGCTACAGCGTCAGATCGCAGCAGCTAGCCGAGTCCGCAAGCCCGCGAAATAGCACCCGTTGCGCATAGCTAGCTGGTAGCACTTGCTAGCAGTCCAGGAACAACCCGAGAAGCTCCATGACCCCCGTGGGAGCATCCACGACCATGTCTGCTGCAGCAAGAAGCGCCGGTGGCACCTCAGGCCCTCCCACAGCAACCTTCACTGGATGAAGACCCGTACGGGCGGCAATTCGGTCGAGTGCTTGGAATGCCGCCAGATCGCCAATGTCATCACCCACGAATACAGCCGACTCGATCTCTCTGGATGGTTCCGCCCCGGACTCCGACAGATCTGCCCGGAGCCGGAGGCGGATCAGACCACTGACAGCGTCTCCCTTGTCCGGGCTCGAACCCGGACGCAACTCGACGCACATGTGTCCTCGCTGGAGCATAAGACCATGCTCCGACGCAAGGCGCTCAGCGAGATCAACAGCTACACGCTCCATCGCGGGTCCCTGACGCCAATGAAACGTGAGACCCAAGACCTTGTTCTCCACCACAACAGCGTCTCCCAACTCCTCACGAGCTCTCGCATCGATCCCAGCGATGACACCGGCCCACTCTCCGTCCGAGGCGATCACCTCGACGCCTCTCGCACGCGTCCACCGCTCCGCGCCGTGGGATCCCACTATCACGAGGTTGGTTATCTCATCCACGAAACCGAGTTGATCAAGAAGAAAGCTCACGGAGCGACCTGACACGACTGCAACCATCCCGAACTTCTCCGCAAGGCGGAGAAGGGATTCCCTAGCCCCAGCAACGGGACGCGCTGACGCGGGGTCGTCGACAATCCAGGAGATCGTCCCATCGAAGTCGACCATGATCGCCGACCTGCGCGGCCGCTCGCACACAATCTCCAGCAAGGGTGATATAGCTAGCGGTTGCTTGCAGCTCGGCTGTGCTGGATCGAACCCCTTCAGCTGGCCCAGAGCTGGATCTTCGAACGAACTGGTTTCATTACCGTCCACTGGCCGAAATCAGCCTGTCCCAGTGGAAGCAGAACCACTGGGAACCGCTTGGTTCGCAAGATCAGGACCTATGACCACAACCACCATCGCACTCCCCACCTTCGACACAGGTGGGCTCTTCGAAAGCGGTTGCACTGAACCGCTTCCCGCGCCAAGGAATTGGGCAACTGCCAGGGCATCCGCCCTGTCTCCACTTTCGTAGTACACAACGCTGGACATTGCCGGTACCGTGCTGTTCACGGGGGCGAGAACATGATACCCAGCTGTGCGCAGGGCTCCAGTAAATCGTGTCGCCGCGCCACTCACCGTCGTGCCATTTGCCACAAGAACCCGGATGGAACCTGGAGACGCACTCGCGGGGGCGACAGCCCGAACACCATGGCCTGCTTTGTTAGTCTTGGAACCCGTTGCGCCCCGCGGAGACACATGCGACAGCGTCACGCTCCGTTTGCCCACAACAGGGGGTAAACCACGTCGTCCGGACGGAGAAGGACTCAGGGCGTTCAACAACACCACACCCAGGACAAACCAGCACAGGAGCATCGCTACCGCCCTTTGAGCAGCGGATCCCCGCTCGCGATCCGCTGCACCGCTAAGAAGCCCGAAGCGCAGCGCCCAGCGAAACCCAGCGTCCCCGCCCCCTAGCCGCTTCATCCACCAGCCCACACCCGGACCCATTGGGCCCAGACCCGTTTGGATCATGGCACCACACTTGCCTACGCAGAGCACGAAGGCAAGCCGAAATCCTCACCTACCGTTGAAGCACGCCACTGCAGATCCACCAAACCGGTGCCGTGATATGATTTGCGCACTCAATCGGAACGGTGCGCCACAGTGTACTAACGTGGTCTTGGAGCGGTACTGCGTTTACGTGGGTCGCCAGAAAGAATGCCGTTGCGCTCGTAGCTCAACTTGGACAGAGCGTCTGACTACGGATCAGAAGGTTGGGGGTTCGAATCCCTCCGAGCGCGCCAGATAAGTCCAGCTCAGAGGGTGATTTTCAACCCCCGACCTGCGATGACACCTTCGGCCTGCTACTGGATGCTACTGTTTGCCCCGGAGCTGCTACTGCGAGGGCAATAGCAAGGGCCTCCGGGAGGCGCCATGAAGGGCCACCTGCGTAAGCGAGGTGAGGCGTGGGAGCTGCGGGCCTACGCCGGGATCGACCCGATCACCAACCGTCAGAAGTACGTGACCCGCACGTTCCGAGGCGGCAAGCGCGAGGCTGATGAGGCGCTCGCCCGCTTCGTCACCGAGGTGTCCGGTGGCGGTCATGCCGCCCAGGACACGACGGTGGGTGATCTCATTCGTCAGTGGCTCGACCTCGCCAAGCCCGAGCTGTCGCCGACGACGGCACGAGGCTACGACTGGATCATCAAGACGTACATCACGCCAACGCTCGACAAGGTGCCGCTTGCCCGCCTCCGGGCGGCGCAGCTCGACCGCTTCTACGCCAAGCTCCGGGACGAGGGCGGTCAGGACGGCAAGCCGCTGTCAGCCGCGACCGTCCGCCAGGTGCATGCCATCCTCCGGCGAGCACTCCAGCAGGGAGTGCGCTGGGGATGGATCACCACGAACCCGGCGTCGTTGGCATCGCCTCCACGGGTGCGGAGCCCTCAACTGGAGCCGCCTGGCCCCGACAAGGTGGTCCAGCTCATTGAGACGGCGGAGAAGGACGACCCCGACTTTGCCTGCTTCCTCCTCCTGGCGGCGACCACTGGCGCCCGGCGTGGTGAGCTGTGTGGGCTCCGCTGGTCTGACGTCGACCTCAAGGGGAAGGTGCTCACCATCTCGCGATCTGTCGTCGAGGCGGAGCACAGCGCTCTGGTGGAGAAGGACACCAAGACCCACGCCTCCCGTCGCATCGCACTCGATGCGGGCACGGTGAAGCGGCTCAAGACGCACCGGGAGCGTTCCACCGCACGTGCGACGGCGTGCGACGCCACTCTGCCGGAGTCAGCCCACGTGTTCTCTCCCGACGCCGATGACAAGCGGTCGTGGGCACCGAACGACGTGACCAAGGATTTCATCCGGCTCCGGAAGCAGGTCGGGCTCGACACGGTCCGGCTCCATGACCTGCGTCACTTTGCGGCGACCCGTCTCTTGGCGGCGGGAGTGCCTGTCCGAACTGTCAGCGGCAGGCTGGGCCACGCCAACGCTGCGACGACCCTCGGTGTCTACGCACACTTCGTCGAGGAGTCCGACCGGGACGCGGCAGCGAAGCTCGGCTCGCTCCTCGCTAAGAGCCGCACTCCTTCATCGCGTCAGCTCTCGGGGAGGAAGGCGAAGGTGCCGACGAGAAGCTGATTCCCGATATGAGAGAACCGACCGTCTGAGCGCTCAAGTCCAGGGGCCTTTCATGATGGCTCCTCCAGCACCTATCGGGTTATGAGACCCATATTCTCTGTCTGGCCTGTGTTTTCGAGTAGTCCACAGTACCCCAGATTGAGCCCTCTACCTGGTGCTTTGTGCTCCGCATGGCCTACGAGTAGGCGAGCGGCATCTGACAGGTACTCCGCGGTTTCGAAGATTTTTTTGGGATGGCCGGAGGCGATTCGCCTTGGCGTTCGGCCCGCTCGTGCCATGGTGCGATCGTCGAGTTGCGTGTGTCGGCGACCGTCGAACGATTGTAGGACCGCGTGCTGAAGTCGATCGTGACCTTCGTGGGTCATCTTCGGGTCACCGATCTAGGGATGGCAGACGGCCGCCGCGGGATACGTCGAACGGAGTGATTCGTCAGGTGTCCGGCGTCGGGATCGCGGGTCCCTGAAAGCTGCCTTCGGCTCCACTCCTACTCCTGTACCTCTATATCTCATCACCCAGTTGAGTCCCAGTGAGTGGTGTATGAGCCAGAGCTGAGGTGATGGGAGAAATCCCCCACACGCGGTGGTCACCGTGTCAACCTTTAGAAGAAAGTCAAACAACTACTGAAGGAGGAACACGATGAC
>JAJZXF010000117.1 GCA_021802485.1 Actinomycetes bacterium
CGGTGGGCAGAAACAACTCGCAATTCGTGAAGCACGCCAAGCTCAGCAAGGGTGGCGGACGCTGGACGCATCACACCGAGGTCGGAATCACTTCCCATGACGATCCCCACCCGAATTCCCGATGCCACGTCCTGACGCGCCGGAGCGCTTGCAGGCGCAGCATCGACTGCCGACCGATGCACCCCCAATTCCACCGGTCTCGACATACGAATAATGATAGCCGAGTTCTAGCTCGTGAACTACCCTCGCCAAGTCGGGGCCTGAGGAGCGGACCCCACAGGAGCGGGGAACGCTCAATCGTTTCCATCGAACTCGTCCCCAGATCTCCACCTCTCTACCGAAGCGCCCCATACAGGCCAAATAGCGAATCCGGTGACGTGAAGTGTTTTAGCGTGGCTTGGTGATCAGCTCGGCCGCGGCCTTGGCGGTTTCCAGCGCACCTGACGCGCTGTCATCAAGAACGGTAATGTGCCCAAACTTGCGCCCAGGCCGAGGGGTCTTTGCATACAGGTGGACGTGCACTCCCGGAATAGCTAGTGCTTGGGGGAGCCGGGCAGCTATGTCAAGTTCGTGCATCTCCCCAATTAGGTTGACCGTTGCCGCAGCATTACTGCGCATCGAGGTGGAGCCGAGTGGCCAATCGAGCACGGCACGAAGGTGCTGATGGAACTGGGAGGTAACGCAGGCTTCGATGGTAGCGTGCCCTGAGTTGTGGGGGCGTAGCGCGAGCTCGTTGACAAGGAGATCGTTCCCCGTCGTAACGAACATCTCCACGGCAAGCATTCCAGTGGCGCCAATAGTTCCCGCAATCGATCCTGCCATCTGGCCTGCCTGTTCGAGAATGCGAAGAGGCTGGGTAGCCGGCATGGTCAGGTACCTGCAGATCCCTTCCCGCTGGAACGTCTCGACAGCAGGGTACACAACGGAGCGTCCCGCAGGGGTCCGAGCGATCAGTACGGATAGCTCTGCTGTGATATCGACGAATTCCTCAGCCAGCCACACGGCTTCTTCGTCAGGGTTCCCCTTGAGCAAACTAGCCAGCTGTCCAGGATTGTCCACCACATGCACACCGCGCCCGTCATAGCCGCCCCTTCGGCTCTTGAGGACAATAGGCCATCCGTGCTCGCTGGTAAACGCCATGGCATCGCTGATGGACGAGATCGATTCAAATGCCGGCGTTGGGAACCCTGCCGTCGACAGAACGTGGCGAGCTTCGAGCTTGTCCTGGGCCAGACGCAACGCAGAGGGTGTGGGTTCCAACCGGTATCCGATCCGTCGAAGCTTCACGAGATTCTCAGTTGGGACAAGCTCATGATCAAAGGTGACGACATCAGCTGCCGAGGCGACTGCCTCCAGGTCTGCCAGGCTCGCTACCGATCCAAGCCGGTACGGCGCTCCGCCAACTACAGCGCTGTCCTCATCCGACGCTGCCAGCACGACCAACTCGATATCGAGATCAACCGCAGCTTGATGGGTCATGCGAGCTAGCTGACCTGCGCCAACCATCGCGATCCTAGCCGTCGGCGCCTGCTGCTTCGCCCGGCATCCTCCCGCAAGAGCCCGCCCGATGCCATCTTCTAACCTACCAGTTGGCCGGGATGCCGAGATCTGCGGCTGAACTTGGGTCATTGCCGCTGACCGAAGGAGAGCGGCTTCGTGTCGAAACTCGCATCTCGTGGCATCTTGGTCATTGCCCCTGGCCGAGGGAGAACCCCGCCTCGCCGTCGAAGGTGAAAAGTCCCTCAGTCTTGATGAACGCCAACCCCGAGCCAGCAAGGCGAGCCAGGAGATCGATGACCTGGGGATACGTCACGGGATCCCCGGGTTGGTGAGCCTGGAAGCGACAGCGCCAGTGGTCGACACAGAAGGTCTCGGGCACCCCGCCTGGGTACACCTTCTGACCTCTGTTGGTGATCATCACCAACTCGAGGTCGCCTCCGACGTTGGCCTCGAGAGCCTTGGCCAGCGCTTCAACCGGCTGCACCCAGTCGACAAACACATCGATTCCTACCAGCTCCTTGCGAGCACGCGCACGCTGCGGCAGCCGGACGGTGATCTGCTCAGAACTGGACGGGTACGTGACGGCCTTGAGGGTTCTCGGCGTCTCCCCCAGGCGCGCTATGACTGCGTCGGCAAATTCAGCCGTGCCGACCTTTGCAGTCGAGACCGCCGGGTCGTAGATATCGTAGGTGTGCACGCCATCTTCGATGGTCCGCAGCCAGGCATTGTGCACCAAAGATGCTGGAACTCCCTGGCCAATATGGACCAGCATCTGCACTGCACCGAGCAGCAAGCCGGATGGGTTTGCCACGTTCTGGCCTGCCCTGCGGGGTGCTGAACCGTGGATCGCTTCGAACATTGCGATCTCGCTACCGATGTTTGCGCTGCCAGCCAGCCCAACTGAACCTGCGATCTGCGCCGCGACATCGGAGAGGATATCTCCGTAAAGGTTTGGCAGCACCACTACGTCGAACGCCTCGGGCGTGTCCGCCAGTTTCGCAGCTCCGATGTCCACTATCCAATGTTCGGACTCGATGTCCGGATACTCCGAGGCGACCTCGTCGAAGACCCGGTGGAAAAGACCATCGGTCATCTTCATGATGTTGTCCTTGGTGAAGCACGTCACCTTGGAACGATTGTAACGGCGTGCGTACTCGAACCCATACCTGATAAGCCGCTCACTTCCCGGCCGCGTTATCAGCTTCAAGCACTGGGTGACGTCTTCGGTTTGGCGGTGCTCGATTCCACCATATAGGTCCTCCTCGTTCTCACGAACTATCACGACATCCATTCCCGGGTGCTTGGTGGCTACAAACGGCGCGTACGATGGGCACGGTCGGATGTTCGCGAACAAACCAAACGCCTTGCGTACGGTAACGTTCAAACTCTTAAACCCACCGCCCTGGGGGGTGGTGATCGGAGCCTTTAGGAATACCTTGGTCCTGCGCAAGGACTCCCACGCCTCAGGCTCGATGCCTGCCGTGATGCCCTGAGCATATACGGCCTCGCCGATCCTGATCGTCTCCACCTCCAGCCCTGCTCCACCTGCGGCGATGATCCTGAGCGTGGCATCCATGATCTCGGGTCCGATACCGTCGCCATGCGCGACGGTGACTGGAACCGGGCGTATCGAATCAGCGGTCATAAAAAGCTCCTTGCTCGGGGGATTAATGAGGTCTGGTTAGGCTCTGGGTAAGAAACAGGGCGAGGGGACGTCACAGCGAGGGAAGCGCATCAAAGGACGCCATGCCGTCGAATTCCTCCAACTTCACAAGCTGCGACCACCGGAACGGCTTCGACAGAGCCGCCAGCAACTCCCAAATCGCGTCATCGGTTACGTGCACATCATCCCTGCGGGCAACGAAGCGCAGGCGCAAATCACTGTCTCGCACCGCTGATCCATCCGGCCTAGCATCTACCGCTGCGACAAGGCGCAGGTGTGTGTTCGCCGCTGCGATGCGAGCCTTGGAAACAACCTCTTGATCACCAACTGCCCCTTCAACAGGCCGCTCCGCTCGCACGTCGACACCGACTACCCGTCGACGTTGACACGTTGAGCCCGAGTGTGGGTTAGTCGCGTGAACTCTGGTGGAGGATTCATCCGCCACGTCAATTGCTGGCTCCATATCGTACGCTCCATAAGGTATGAACTCTGCTTCAGTATACACGGTTCGTAACCCTTTGAAACTTCCCTCCTAACGTGCGGAAAGCAAGACAAGGTGCAGTGCCGAAAGGCCATAACCCTGAGTGGTGCCCAGAACCAGGCCTCCGGCGGGGGAGACCCTGTCTAGGTAGCTGGTGTTTTTCTCCGGCCTAGGGTTCGCGCCCAGCGGCTGGGCAGGGTAGACTTACATGCATAAGATTCCTGGTAGGCACGCAGCGATGAGCCTGGGGCTGGCGGAACGCCAAGGCAGCCTCCTCAACGACATGGAGCAGTTCTGCGATCAGAAGCTCTCAGAGCGCTCGATCTACACAGTGTTGCACCGCGAGCGGGACCTTATGTTCCCGACGAGATGTTCGAGGACCTCTTTTCCCACATAGGGCGCCGCTCGGTGCCCCTCGGTAGTGGCCACGGTGATGGTGCTCCAACGCCTCGACGGCCTGTCCGACCGGGAGGCGGTCGAGGCCTACACCTTCAACACCCGCTAGCGCTACGCAGCAGGGGTCGGCAGCTATGACTGCGATGGCTGGACGAGCTTCTCCCACACGGTACTGGTGGACTTTCGGGCACGCTTGGCCCGCTCCGAGGACCTGGAACACCGATTTGCGAGTTCTTCCAGGCTGTCGCAAAATGGCCCGAAACAGCGGTCTCCGAAGGCAAAACCCCAGGTGGCGTTCCGCTCCAAATGCATTTTGCGACAGCCTGCTTCGCTTGTTTTAGGACGAGGGGAGCTGGCTGTGGTGAGAGCGCTGATCCCAAGCGCCGGCATGTGGGAATTCTGGTGGATGGCCGAGTTGCTTGCTCCTGTGATGGCCTTGGCCATGTTCCTCGAGATTCGCCATCGGCCAGCTGCGGCACCGTCTGGTAGTATAACGGGGTGGACACTACGATCTCTGCCTCAGAGGTTGCCCGGCGGCTGCAAACATCGACACCTCGAGTGCTGCGAGCGGCGGCCCGGCTCGAGATGAGACGCGCAGGTCACCGGGGACAATCGTGCCGCTTCGACGCTCGGCAGGTTGCCGAGCTTCGCAAGTACCTTGGCCCAACCCTGCAGCGGGTGCCCTTGGTTGAGGACCGCGTGCTTGTCGCCCTTTCTTGTGCTCCCCTCGGGTTATCGTCCATCCGCGCCGTGGCACGGGCAGCGGGTGTTTCACCCACCTCGGCTTCGCATGCCCTGGGTGCGCTCGCTCGTCGAGGTTGGGTGTCGAGCGAGGGCAGAACGGTTCCAGGTGCAAGGGCTCATTACGTGACGCTGTGGCGGATCGACTTTGGGCACCCCGAATGGCCATCTATGCGGGGGCGTATTGCCGCTGCACGTCCTTTCGTCCAGGGAGTGACACCGCTTGCACCTAGCACGCACGACGTTCTTCCTCGTCGTTTTGCGTACCTGTTCTGGAATGCCCCTGTTCGGGAACTGCGCGTGAGCAAACACGGCGACTACATCGCCCACCGCGCGCTCATGGCCGAGGACCCCGGCTTGCTGGCATGGGCAGCCGCGGCCTTGGCACCACAAGCATGGGAAGCAGCAGCGCGGGTCAGAGGAACGGACGCTGAGCATCGGTCCTTGGCTGCCAACTTGGCATCTGTTGTGGTGGATACCTGATGCTTCCCGACTGGCTCCAGGAGATCCTTCCCGGCGACACAGCACACACATGGGAAGCCATACGCGATGTCGTTCCGGGATCGGCCTACCTTGTGGGTGGGACTGCTCTTGCCGTTCACCTGCGCCACCGAGTGTCAAGGGATTTGGATTTCTTCTCGTCCGCCCCAATGGACATCCCCCGACTCCGAGCGCAACTCGAAAACCGGGGGCATCTCGCTGTTATACAGATCAGACGTGACACCTTGAACGCCCAATTCAACGGAACAAAGATCCAATTCCTCGAAGCCACGGACCAGCGGGTCCTGGAGCCGATGATCGACACAGAAGGGCTTCGCATATCTGCTGTAGGCGATCTCCTTGCGATGAAGCTACGGGCGATCAGTGGCCGAGGCGAGTTACGTGATTACTTCGATCTGAAAAAGATCGAGGAACTGGCGAACAGGCCCGTGGAAGAGGGGCTTGGCCTCTACCTTGCGCGATACCAGATTGCCAATCCCGAGCAAGCTCTACTCCACACTATCCGTGCACTTGCTTATCTGGACGACGTGGCCGATGATCCATTCCTGCCAGAAACGAAGCAAGATATCCATTCCTACTGGAAAAACCGTCAACAACAAGTAATGCCGTTCATTGATCCTAGCCGGTCGGTGGCTGTCGGCTTGCAGCCGACAGCCCCTCACCATCAGAGTGGTGAGAAGCAGGAACGGACCCGGAACTCACCACCGCATCCCCCGATACACGAGCCACCGGCGACCTTATCTGGACCAAACCAGTCCCTGTGATTTACCGGAAGAGGCCTTTCCATCTGAGTGCAGCGACTGGGGCATCGTCCCTGCTCAATGGCCGTGCTCGACGTGTGACGGAACTTCACGATGACGCGCCCTGTGAGCTGGGATAACGTGGGTAGATGCGGTGACCTACTGCACCGAGGTGGAAAGACCTTCCCGCTCCAGCGAACCTAGGCATTCCTAGGCACGCCTTTTCTTTTCGCTCTCCAGCCGCTGAGTCTCCCCCGAGCACACCGTGTGCTCAAGACTCTGCGAGTCGGTGGGATCGCCACCTCCCACGACGAGCCGAGGCCCTTCGTGGTTTGCTTGGAGTCCTGCCGTGAGCGGTAGCTCCGTTATCAACGCACGCATCTTGGACACCGTTGCCAGCGGTCCCCCAAGGGACGATGCGTGCTCCAACTCGGCTTTCCTTTCGGCGTTGGAACCTCTCGTCCAGGATGGCCTTCACCTCGGTGTAGTGGGTGTAGACGCCGATCTCTCGATCAGCGAGCCTGGACAATAGGTTCGTGGCGGCTACGTGGTCTGCATCACCTTGCCAATTGCAATCCCAGTACGGATTGCGGCAGTGAAACCCGTCCCCCTGGCGGTTATCTCTTGAGACATACCCGCAAGTCGGTTCGGGGCAGGTTTGGCTCATGTAGGCCGCGTTCACCGTTTTGGCATCAACACCGCCGATGCTCGCATGCACCACCATGCGACCTTGGTTCGCGGATCGCATCCAAGTAGAGAAGATCCGGGAGAGCTTCTTCGACTTGGCCTTACCGGTCAAGTGCGAGAGATCCTCGAGGCCAAGCCGGCGCGGGCGCTGCGAGGGATCTTGTGGGGCCTTGCCTCTAGCACGGGTCCTGTTGCCCGCCCCGTAGACGACCTCTTTCACCGCCTGGCCGGACAGTGTGCGCACGCTGGCCTGGGCCTTAGTGCGCCGGCTTGCCTGTTTGTTGCGACCGAGGTTGTTCCTCGCTATCCTCCGAGCCTTCCTTGGGTCCTGGTCGACCTTCCTAAGTGCCCTGGTCCTCGCATGCAGCTTGCCACGGGCCTTGCCGGTGGCGTTGTTCTGATCGGAAAGCTCGTGTAGTCCCCGCTGATTTGGGCGCGCGATAGCGGCTCGGGGCGTAGCCCAGGGTGATCGGCAAAGTCTGGGAGTGCACCAGGCCACTGGGCTGATGCTGCGAGCTGATCGCTCGGGATTGGCTCGGTGACCGTTGTGTAGGTGGCTTGTGAGCGCGGCAGATAGCGGCAGTAACG
>JAJZXF010000118.1 GCA_021802485.1 Actinomycetes bacterium
TCGTTCGCGACGATCAGCGGCGCGCATCACAGCCCGTCAAAAACGGCGCAGTCGTGGTGCGACAGAGGTGTTCGGCGGCATTCCGGTACCGGTCCACGCCACCACAGCTACATCGGTGGCGGCATGACCAACATGCCTTGGGAACCAGGCGCTCCCTACGGCCTGCCAGCAGTATCGGCAGGAGACAGGGCGTCGACACGGAATCCTGGCCCTTTAGGGCCGGGAGGCTTCAAACCAAGAGGCTTTGGGATAGCAAAGTCAAGATAAGGCCAGCGCCCAGCAGTCTTAGCGAGCCAGTTAGCTCACATGAGTTGCTCGTGTAGGCCAGACGTCTTCCCAGGCCAAGCGGAGGATAGCGATCTCTTGCAGCGTGGGCCTTTGCGATCTTCATTGCGATATTGGGGGGCAATGATCGCACGAGCGAGCTTGGCGAGGCCGCCTACCGAAGGACTGAGGTTTGGGCCTTCTCCGTGCCACGGGGCCAGCTGTCGTGGTTCTGAGATGTCGTTGGGGTGGTGTCCTGCTGCGGACCCCACCAGCACAGACGGCGGGGGTCTTTTCGACGAGCGCGAGTGGGACGGTGCGTTCGACCTCGGAGTGTAATCGGCCGAGGGTCTGGCCGACACCGCAGGTCTGCTTCTAGAGGGCTTTGGCCGGCGAAGCCGGCACAGTTGAGTCAAGTTTCACGCGGCGAGACCGGCTTTTTGAACAAGGTGGGTGATGGTACCCTCCAATCGATCGAACTGGCGGCGTAGTTGTGTGTCGATGGGCACGGGGTCACAGAGTTCCGCCAGGCCAGTGCGCAGAAGCCGGTTGTAGGTGCAGGTGAAGAAGACGGCCACCTGCATTCCGAACGGCGTCAGGTGGTATCGGTGGGTATGTGGAATTCGCTCGATGATCCCGTGCAGGCGAAGGCGTCGGAGGTCGTAGGTCATCCTGCCCGCGGTCATGGCACTGGGATCGATGCCCAGCAGTGGTGCGAGATGTGTTCGCAAGTCTCGATTGGAGAACCCGCGGAGCAGGAGTCGGAAAGCGACCAGGACACTCAAGAGGGCCTGAACACGAGGATCGCCGAAGCGAAGAGCAGGGCCCCGTTGAGCATCGACCATCACCGGGGCGCATACCTGGGCAAACGCCTCTTCTCCGATGTTGCAGTCCGAGCTCGTTCGTTGGACGTCGAGGAGACGTCGGTTGGCGGAAAAGCCGATCTCCCGGAGTGCGGGAAGATTATGGAGTCGTCTGCCGACACCGAAGTCACGGGTGTCGTTGATGGTGGTCTCGGTACGGAGCGCCTGGCCCAGCTTGTGATACTGCTTGATCTTGGTGTGCTTGTAGTCGATGTGGATGGAGGGGGTGACCCCCTCGGTGATGACCCGGGTGCGAAAGCGCCCTGGAGTGCGTCGGTTCACGCGTCTGTCGAAGATCAAGGAGACCTGATCTGGGCGGCCAAGGTCCAAGTTGTCACGGATAACCTCCTCAAAGAACACCCTTCCTGTGAGTGGACGGTCGAGTACCTGGGTGAGGGAGAACTCGGCCTGGAGCGTGGAGATGTCATAGCGGTAGCCGGCCCGGCGGTCTTTGCCGGTGAAGGGGTGGGGCAGGCGCACAAGCCATTTGCGGGCCAATGCATCGATCTTGTTGGCTGAGAGCCGGTTACAGATCCGCTGGAGTTGTTTCGGGTCCCCACACGATGCGAAGCCATTGTCGAGTGGCTGGAAGTCGATGCCAGCGTGTGCCGCCTGGCACTTCGAATACTCGTTGCCGTTGATGCACAATTTTGCGTTGTAGGGGAAGTAACTGCCGAACTTGATGAAGAACGGGCCGAAGTCTTGGTCAACGCAGTAGAAGTGGTAGTGGTTCACCAGCGCGGTGGCCCGCACGATCCACGGGTAGGTCTTGCCAGTGAGCGGGTTCTTGCGCTTCTCGGTGCGGAAGGTGGTGGACTTCTCCTGGGCCTTGCCGACGAACAGCACCCCTTCATCACCGTTGAAGTTGGCCAGGTACGCGTGAGCGACGTCATCTTTGTGCTCGCCCTTCTTGAAGGTGACCAGGTCGATGTCCTCGCTCTCCACGAATTGTTCGATGTCTTTCACGAACTTCTTGGTGATCGGATCCATCAGCGCCGATGAGGCGAAGGTGTAGCCGAGATGGTTCCGGAAGAAGCCCACCACGCCCATCTCGTACTGGAGTTTGGGGACATAGAGGTTCAGGTACATCCGGTCGATGCACTCGACCTCCAAGGTGACGTGGTCACTCAGCACATCGGCCACACTCCGGGCTATCGTCATATCGGGCTCCGGTCGTCGCTGCCCCTCACGGGCACCCAACCGCTTTGGGCGGTTTATAGGCGAGATTACACACCCCGCCAGCAGTGCGCTCGATCGGAGTCCGCGCGCCCATCCCCGGGGCATCACCCCAGCTCGTCCCACCGATCACTGATACGGTCAGCCGCGAAACACCGTCTTGTCGGGCTGGGACAAAGCCCCGCTAGTCTTCGATCGCGACCATGCTGGAGGGGCGCGAGGAATAAGGTTTCAGGACCAGAGCGAGGCCGCGGGAATATGGCTGAGTGCGGAATAGTTCCGTGATCCGCTGTGTTATCTAGAGCGTCCGGTCTTTAGGAGGGCTCGCCGCGCATCCGGAGGGCCTTTCGCCGGACTCGGCTAACCCTCAGAGGTTCGCAACTCGGTTGACCCAGCCGCGTCAGCGGTTCGCCGCCGTGCGGGTTTGCCGATCTCTGTCCGAGTGAAGGAGGTGCGATGACTGCTGCAATAGATGGAGATGGCCGGCCTCTGTCCCTGGTTCGTGATTCCACTGGCGTTGCTGGCCCTCACGAGGATTGGGTTTGGGATCGTCGTTACGCTGAGAATCCATGGCCGAGCGAACCGGATCATGACCTGGTGGATCTGGTTTCGCCGCTCGAGCCCGGCAAGGCGCTCGACCTCGGCTGTGGACCTGGGCGAAACTCAATCTGGCTTGCTCAGCGGGGCTGGGATGTGACCGGGGTCGACGCATCGGCGGTCGGGCTTGCTCAGGCCAGCGAACGTGCCTCAGACGCAGGTGTATCTGTTCGCACGGTCCTAGCGGATCTTCTGAGCTATCGTCCCGAAGCCGAGGAGTTCGACCTCGTGGTCGTCGCGAACATCCATCTGCTGGAGCCTGAGCGTACGCTGCTGTTCTCAACAGCAGCGGAGGCCCTGCGCGCTGGCGGGCATCTCTTTGTGGTTGGTCACCACCTCGACGATCTGGGCCGTACCGGCCCACCCGATCCTGATCGCCTCTACACCACAGAGCGGCTTCAGGACTCTTTCCCGACCCTCGTTGTTCACCGGCTCGAGTCTTCTCCACGCAGGGCGGGCCCTGGGGAGCCTCCGCTGACTGACGTCGTTGTGTGGGCTGAGCGACCTGGATGATCGGCGTTGGAATATTGCGCTGCACAGGTCACAGCCAGCGGTGATAGAGGCTGAGGAAGGCGGCGAAAAGGGGAAGGGACGTTGGCATCGTGGCCGAGGGAAGAGCTTGGGGAATGCCGATTCCAACAGGGGGTCCAACGATCAAGCCACTGCGATGCGTCCTCGGCGTTCCGGTCTGGCTTTGGTGGTCATAGCCACGGCCCAGCTCATGGTGATGCTGGATCTCACCATCGTGAACATCGCTCTCCCTGCTATGCAGCGGGAGCTTGGGTTCTCGACCGCTGGCCTTGCATGGGTTGTCGATGCATATGTGCTTGCGTTCGGTGGGCTCCTCCTCCTCGGAGGACGAACAGGCGATCTGTTTGGACGTCGCAGGATGTTTGTCATCGGCATCGGTCTCTTCACCGGCGCATCGCTTGTCGGTGGTCTTGCCGGTAGCCAGGCGTGGCTTATAGCAGCCCGGTCTGTTCAGGGAATTGGCGCAGCCATTGCCTCTCCTACAGCGCTGTCCTTGGTCGCGACCACTTTTCCTGATGGCCCGCTGCGACACAGGGCTATGGCTGTTTATGCCGGGATGTCAGGGGCTGGGGGTGCACTTGGGCTCCTCCTCGGCGGTTTGCTTGTCGATGTGGCATCCTGGCGGTGGGTATTGTTCGTCAATATTCCAATAGGCGTTGCTGTCATGCTTGCAACGCCATTCGTCCTTCCGCGCAGCTCAGGCAAGCGCGGTCACCTAGATCTCCCGGGCGCGGTCTCGGCGTCGTCGGGAATGGCCCTCTTGGTTTACGGCCTTGTTAGGGCCCCGCAAGCTGGTTGGGCTAGTCCGACGTCGATCGCAGCGTTCATCGGGGCGGCTGGCCTTCTAGCGGTCTTTGCCATTATCGAAACCCACACCACGGAACCCTTGCTGCCGCTTCGGTTCCTGCATCATCGCGACCGAATCGGCGGCTACAGCATTATGTTTCTGCTCGGCGGAGCGATGCTGTCGCTGCTGTTCTTCCTCACACAATTCCTTCAGGACGTGCTGCACTACAGCCCGATCGTAACTGGACTGGCCTATCTGCCGATACCTGTGGTCATTGGTTCAGTCGGTCTGGTGGTCTCGCATCTGGTGGGACGGGTTGGCATACGCCGTTTCTTAGTAGCAGGACCGCTTCTTGTCTCTTGCGGCCTCTTGTGGATCTCCACCATCAATAGCCATACCGGGTACCTGGGGGTCTTCGGCCCGCTTGTGCTGGTCGGGACCGGCATGGGTCTTTCCTTTGTGCCGCTGACCCTAAACGCAGTCGCGGGTGTGAGCAGTCGCGAATCCGGCCTGGCGTCCGGCCTCATCAACACGAGCCAAACACTTGGGGGATCGTTGGTGCTGGCTGTGCTGGTTACAGTGGCTGCGACCTTGACCCGGGATCGCGTTCCCCGCTCCAGTGGAGTGGCAGTTGCCAGCCACGTTGCGGGTGTGCTTCATCATCCGGGCAGTTCGCCAGCGCTCTCGACGAGCCCGAGCCGCACACTTGCGCTTTCGACGAGTGTGCATGGCTATGAGGCAGCGTTTCTTGGTGGCACAGCTACCGCGGCGGTGGCGTTCTTAGTCGCACTGTTCGTGCTGAACGGCACGAGGTCCCGGTCGCATGTCACTCAGAGCTGAGCGATAGAGCAGGCGCTCCTAGCCACGTCAGGGTTCACCTTGACCGGGCGAGGAGATGGCTGCGCTGATCGGGGAGTACTTGGTCTGGCAACGAATGCCTGTGAGGCAATGGCATTTGGCGGCGAAGATTGCCGGGATGATGGGATACCTGTAATGGTGAGCGGAATGACAAGTGAAGCAAATGTAATTGTTTGTGATGGTGACCAAACGGGGCAGGAACTGCTGGAACAGGCGGTACGCATTCTGGATCCGTCTGTGCTCGGGTTCCCGATCAAGCTTACGCACTTCGATCTTTCACTGGAGAACCGACGTCGGACGCGAAACGGCGTTGTTCATGAGGCAGCAGAGGCGATGTGTGAAGTGGGTCTTGGATTGAAGGCGGCAACGATCACACCGCCGGATGTCGGCGATGTGGGTTCGCCGAATCGCATCCTGCGGGAAGGAGTAGGCGGATCGGTGATCGTTCGTACCGGCCGGCGCATCCCTGGTGTAGTCCCGCTGGCGCCAGTGGTGCACCCAATTGTGGTGGTGCGCATGGCTGTCGGTGACGCGTACGGGGCCGATGAAAGGCGGGTTGGAACGCCGGGATCCTCTGATGAACAGGCCTTCCGGACAGAGCGCATCGATCGGGCGACGTGCCGGTTCGTGGCTGAGTTCGCGTTCCGTACTGCCCAAGCTATGGATGGGTGTGTGTATGGCGGGCCGAAGTGGACGGTCTCGGCCCTTTACGAAGGACTCTTGAAGGAGGAGATGGACGCAGCCGCGGTGCGCCATGAGCACGTGCGATACAGGCCGACTCTCATAGATGCCGCATACGCTGGCCTTTTGACCGAAGCCGGAGATCAGCCTCTCGTCATCCCCGCGCTCAACCGCGACGGTGACTGCCTATCTGACCTGGTTCTGGCCCTCTTCGGCTCGATCGCCGGGTCGGAGTCGGTCTTGCTCGCGCTCGACAGCGAACTCTGTCCGGAGGTAGCTATGGCCGAAGCCCCACATGGCACAGCACCGTCTTTGTTCGGAAAAGACGTAGCAAATCCGATGGGAATGATACTTGCCTGCGCTGCTGTGCTTGACCATGTTGCAGTGCGGGGGAATCCAGACATTGCCATCGCTGCTGGCGCAATTCGCGACGCAACCCTTGGTGCGGCAGCAGATGGAATCCGGACGTTCGATCTTGGGGGAAACGCATCGACGACTGAGGTCGTCGATGAGGTGCTTGCTCGCGTGGCGCACCGGCTGCAGGAGTGCTAACGCTCTCACGCTAGCCTCGAGTATGTGACCGATGACATCGAAGCAACGCATATAAGTCTCGACCTCGAGGACGGGTACCGGTTCATGGTGGATCTTGGAGACGCGTTCGAGCGTCTTGCCGTGGACGAGCCACCACCCCTGGGTGCTGGAGGTGGTCCCAACGCGTCAGCGCTGCTCGTAGCTGCGGTTGCAAACTGCTTGAGTGCGAGCCTGCTTTACTGCCTTCGGCGGGCACACGTCGATGTGACTGCAATGCACTGCGAAGCAAAGGCCAGTCCGACACGAAACGCAGAGGGTCGGCTGAGGATTGGTTCCATGCGTGTCGTGCTCCAACCGGTGATCTCTCCGGGCACCGAGGGCCGGGTTGAGCGGTGTCTTGAACTGTTCGAGAACTTTTGTGTGGTTACGGAGAGTGTTCGCGCCGGGATAGGTGTCAGCGTAGAGGTCGATGCCGCTTCTAAGCGAAGAACAGTCGAGTAGGACGCGACCGAGAAGTATGGACCCGGGGAAGTTGGAGTTGTGGATACCATAGGCGGGGTGCGTTAGCGGTCGAACAGGCGAGTCGCCACCGCGAAGTCCGTTGCGGCCGAGGACCTGTCCGGGGGCGCTCCGCAAGGCCTAACGGGCTGAAGGCCGCAAAGATAATGTCTTGGAGGGTCTGAGAAGCTCGGCTCTTCAGGGCAGAGAGGAGTCACCTCGGGGAGTTTGACCTCGCGGTGAGTGTGGGGGTTGAGGGGCAAGCCACCAAGATGGTGAGGACATGGAGTCTGGATCCAGGAGAACTGGGTATACCTACTGCGGATCTCGTATCCCTTGCCGGCGGTGACGCCTTTGGAAACGCTCAGATCTTGAGGAAGGTGCTGGAAGGCGAAGAAGGCGCTCCTCGGGACATCGCAGTCTTGAACGCTGCTGCTGGCATTGTGGTTGCTGGCTTAGCGGAGAATC
>JAJZXF010000119.1 GCA_021802485.1 Actinomycetes bacterium
AACGCACCGATAGTCGGCATTGCCAGCACCCCTGACGGCGCAGGGTATTGGGAGGTCGCCTCAGACGGCGGAGTCTTTTCCTTCGGGAACGCTAAGTTCTATGGGTCCATGGGTGCAAAGCCGCTGAACGCACCGATAGTCGGCATTGCCAGCACCCCTGACGGCACAGGGTATTGGGAGGTCGCCTCAGACGGCGGCATTTTCAACTTTGGTGATGCGCGCTTTTTTGGGTCCATGGGTGCAAAGCCGCTGAACAAGCCGATGGTCGCTTTAGCCTTGGCATAGCACAAGACCTGCAAACGAAGACCAGACGTCACCCGCTGAGTAGCCAATTGGCATGAGCAGCCGGCCACCAGTCGTTGAAAGCCACATACCGGTCGGCCGCTACACTTGATCGAATGTCCGCAACAGGCCCCCGTCAGGTAGTCGCCGAGGCCGAAGAAACTGCGAGCGAACTCGGGATCGTTGACGAGAGCGCAAGGAGGAGGACCTTCGCCATCATCAGTCATCCGGATGCAGGCAAGACTACTCTGACCGAGAAGTTCCTGCTCTATGCAGGAAGGGTCGCAGAAGCTGGCGCCGTCAAGGCTAGGGGCAACAGGCGACGAGTCGTGTCCGACTGGATGGCGATGGAACGCCAGCGCGGTATCTCCATTACGTCCACTGTGCTCCAATTCACCTACCGGGGCAGCGTCATCAACCTGCTCGATACACCTGGGCACCGCGACTTCTCCGAAGACACCTACCGGGTGCTCTCGGCAGTGGACTCAGCGGTGATGGTACTGGATGTAGCTAAGGGCATAGAGCCCCAGACCCTCAAACTATTCGAGGTATGCCGGGCGCGGGAGTTGCCAATCCTCACCTTCTTGAACAAGTACGATCGCCCGGGGCGCGATCCACTCGAGCTGATAGACGAGATCGAGAAGCTGATCGGCCTCCGTCCGACTCCGGTTACCTGGCCGGTGGGCATCCCCGGAGACTTCCGCGGCGTGATCGACCGGCGCAGCGGGGAGCTAATCCGTTTTGCCCGAACAGCGCGGGGCGCTGGCATTTCGGTAGAGGAGAGCGTTGATCCGCAGCGAGCGTCCCAAGAAGAAGGGTCTGCTTGGCAGACGGCGACAGAGGAGTGTGCGCTCCTCGACGAGGTGGGCTCAGATCTGGATCTCAAATCATTCCTTGCCGGTGAGTCCAGCCCGCTGTTCGTTGGATCGGCATTGACCAACTTCGGAGTCCGCCACCTTCTTGATGCAGTAGTGGACTTGGCACCTGCGCCCTCGGCCCGTCAGGATGCATCGCGCGAGCACCGCGCTCTCGATGCCGCGTTTTCTGGGTTCGTATTCAAGGTCCAAGCAAACATGGACCCCGCTCACCGCGACCACGTTGCATTCGTGCGCGTCTGCTCGGGACGTTTCGAGCGGGGCATGACGGTGACCCACGGATCCACAGGACGACCATTCGGTACAAAGCATGCAGCAGCGGTTTTCGGCTCCGAGCGCGAAACTATAGACATCGCCTACCCCGGTGACGTTGTAGGCCTCGTAAACGCGAGTGACCTGCACATTGGCGACTCGTTGTATGCCGACAACCCCGTAACGTTCCCGCCAATCCCGTCATGCGCTCCAGAGTTGTTTGCAACCGTACGCTCGTTGAACGTCTCCCGCTACAAGCAGTTCCGCCGTGGGCTTGCCCAGATGGCACAAGAAGGCGTCATTCAGGTGCTTCGCGATCCGAACGGAGATCCCGTGCCGGTCCTAGCTGCCGTCGGACAGATGCAGTTTGAAGTGTTCAGCTTCCGGCTTGCACAAGAGTTTGGAGCCCAAGTCGAACTCTCTGCCACCCCTCACAGGATTGCACGCCGCACTGACGCTCAAACCGCTGCAAGGCTTTCAGCCTGGAGCAGTGTCCGGGTACTAGCCCGAGAGGACGGCATGCTCCTTGCTCTGTTCGAAAGCCCTTACTGGCTCCAGCGCCTCGAAGCCGACCACCCTGACTGGACCCTCGAACCGATAACAGTGAGTGTGGCACCTGCGTGAGAGGTGTTGGGAACGCAACCCTAATCCCAGCTAGCCGGTAGGCTCCCCAGCCGGGCCAGCTGTAGTGCCCATTGCCCAGACCGGTCGCGAAAAGCTCACGAATGAGACCAAACAGGTACCCTCGGCTGGCGGGCGAATCTTGTTCTTTTTCCTATGTTGCGGCATAGATTTCTCGCTGGGAATGACCGATCCGGCAAGCAACCGGCGTGCTCATGATGAGACACCTGCACGCCAACCAGCAATGAGAGCAAGTTCTCGCCACTTCCAGTAGCAGTCCACCTCCACAAGGCCTGCGGTACGCAACCACTGGATCTGGTCCCCAACGGATGCGAGCCTGTTCGACGGGTCCTCCTCGCCGGGTGCTACACCGAGAGCGTCGAGAAACTCACGGTGCAGCCGTGCGTTGCTCGTCGTGACGTGCTCCAGGTTGCAAAACACGCCACCTGGTTCAAGCGCTGCTGCGATCTCGGTAAACAATGCGATCTTGCGCTGGTCTTCGAGATGGTGGATTGCGAAGCTCGAAATTATGGCATCGAATCTGCCAATGTCCCCCGGGAGCTTGCTGTCGAGGTCGTGTGCCATCACCACCACCGACCCATCCCCCGCAAAGGCATCCCCAACCGCAGCAAGCATCGTCGGCGAGAAGTCAAGCGCTACTGCTCGACAGGCTGGAAACGCCTCCTTGACCAGCTTCAGGAGGCGACCATCGCCTGTTCCTAGATCGAGTACCCTACTGAGGCTCACAGGAAGTAGGTCGAGAAGCGCCTCCTCACCTTCCAAGCGATGAGGAACCTCGTGTAATCGCGTGAGGTAAGCCCGCGCGTGATCCGGATCTTGCCACCTGTTTGCTGACACGCTATGAGATAGTCTTGGCAGAGGAGAACGCTCGAGGCCTGCGGTGCCATGGTTGCCATCGGCAATATGGTCGATCCCCCATGACCCGCTGGTCGACTCTCCCGGTCCGAGGATCTGTAGCCCGTCTCCGCTACGGAATGCGTTGGGCGCACAGGTCATTGGCTCCACAGCAATCCCGCGGCGCCGGGCGTCCGGGTCCGAAAGCGTATCTCCCGTGAAGACCATGATGTACGAAAATGATCCGTCCACCCAGAGCACGGTTGTCCAGTCTCTGCCACGATGCTCAAGGACAACTCGTGCGATCCCGTCAGGCCCACGTTCAAGGTCCGTATAGCAGGTGTCCAGGTGAACCCGACCGACTTCCCGAAGCTCTCGGTAGTCGTACTGGGTGGTCTGTACCGGCACTGAGCTGATCGGGATCGAACGCTCATCTGTGACGAGCATCGTCGACGCCGGTACGCAGAGCAAGTCATCGTCAATGAGCCCTACACCAGCTGCGAGGTAGGGGTGCGCACCTGCTCCGTACGGACATGGCTCGCAACCCGCGTTCGTTGCCGACACGGTGACTTTCAGCCCAGACAGCGACAGGGCATACCTTACCGCGAGGCTCACTGTGAACGGGTATCCCTCCTGGGGGTAGATGACGTGAGTCATCGTCACCTGGTCGGGCGCCCGATTCGCAACAGACCAGCTCGACCAGCGGGTCAGGCCATGGATCGCATTCCCGAGATCGGGTTCGGACTTCGGGAGCTGGAAATCGCGGCCCCCAAAGCTGTACGCCCCGTCCTGAAGGCGGTTCGGCCAGGGAATGAGCAACTGACCGCGGCCTGCGGTACACGGCTCATCCGGACCATAGCCATCAATGATCTTCCGCGCACCTACCGTATACGACCTCAGCCCAGCTCCAAGCTCTACTACCACAGCGCGCTGATTATCATAGCGAAGCTCGACTTCATTGCCAGTTGGCGGGATCAAAGCGTGACCACCTTGATCGCTGAGGCCAACAGCTTCATTAGCGCTCAACCCAAGACTCTTTTCTTTTGTGCCCGATTTCCGCCCGAGGTCAACTCCCTTGCGGAAGGGGGTTGCGGCCGTACTCGGCTCAAGCACGACTCCGATCGCACGCCAGCGCGGTCCAGCCCAGCTGCTCGCAAGACTTCCCGCCGCCGGGCTGTAGCTTGTAATCCTTGGGGTGCTCCCGCCCTTACCAATGGGCCCCCCTGAGCTGGACGGCACTCACATCGCGGAACACCACCACCTCCTTGATTGGTGCGAGGGGATCTCCTTGGCAAGATTGTTCTCTCGCGTCGAGCGAGCCTCGAAGTGGTCGTTCTTGCCTCATCTGCGCAAATACTACACATCGTTCAGTGGATCACCGCTACCCAACCGGCCAGTACCTGCGGGACTTTCCGGGCTAGCTTATCGTGATCGGGCGTTGGGCCAGTTCAGCAGGCTTATTTAGTGCCTGCCGGTGTATTGCCTAACTCACCACTTAGGGGCGTAAGTGCCGATGCCGAAGAGGTCATACAGGTCCTGTTGGGTGGGGTCGATCTCGGTGAGCATGCGCCTCGCACGGGGTCTTCCTCGCTCTCCTTGGTGGAGCATCAGGGTCTCTTGGATGTCTGCCAGGCTGTCGAGGAGTTCCCGAACGCTCATATGCATGCCGGCATGCTCGGCTTCGCGGACCATGAGCCGGGCGACCAAGAGAGCGAGCACGCAGTAGAGGACGTGCACGTGGATCTCTTGCTCGCTGAAGTGAAACATCGGCGAGAACGAGACGACCCTTGGGTCCTTCATCTGGCGAAAGTCTGCCTCGACGGCTTCTTGGGAGCGGTACTCCGCGACGATTTGAGCGGTTGAGGCGTACTCTGGGCCCTTGTCTGTAAAGAGGATCTGCTTGCCGAACAGCTCTTCTTCCAGAGCGTCCCGGGCTGAGTTGTCGACATGAAAGCTCAGGCGCAACTCGGTCGGGGTATTGCCCGCCAGCGTAGTCCTGATGACCCGTGACACGCAGCGCGGCGCGAGGATATGGGCGATCTCGGCCTCGAGCTTCTCTCTGGCCTTGCGGCCTTGCCCCTCTGAAGGCGAGCTTGGACCTCTCCAAGACAGCGGGTGGCCTTGGCCAGGGTCTCGGCAAAGCCCCGGAACTGCTTTTCGTGAAGCCCTTTTGAGTGTCAGCAAACGAGGCGGAGCTCGGCTCCAAAGACGACCTTTGTCGTCTCAAAGGAGTTGAGTCCCAGTGAGTGGTGTATGAGCCACAGCTGAGGTGATGGGGAGAATCGCCCAGGACCGGGCCTCTACCGTGGCAACACGCCAGAGTAAGCCGACGCAAGCGAACCCATCCACCAGCTCTTCGGAGCCAGGCCAGTTGGCCGTGGTGGCGTGAGGCAAGTGATGCCAGGTAATCCCAATCGAAGCGGGCAGGGCAGAAGCCCCGTCCGTAAGGGAGGGGAGGTTCACTGATTCACCTCCTCGCTGGTGCACTTGCCGGATCGAGCGAGGAGCACTACAAACATGTCCGAGGGCGGGGCCGATTCAGAGCATCATGGTGCGGCTAAGTCAGTCCATCATTTCTAAAGGTGGGAGAGGAGCACGAGGAGCACGATGCACGATCCGAGGAGGTTTCACACTGCGATGCCTGCAACGAAGGCCTGTACGGTCGCCGTGTGGTAAGCGTGGCTTGCGCAGCTGGCCAAGATGGCACTTGCACTGGCGGCCACGGGATGTCTCCTCGCCTGCTGTGGAACGGGACGCGTAACAGGAACGTCGCTCCCACGCACTCACCGGATGCCGCGCCCATACACGCCGTTGCAGTTGACGCAGCACGCCCATGCCTCGACAAGCTGGCCGGATGCAGGAAACAACCCGTGGGGCGACCGGTTCTCAGCTGACACACACCTGACGCCCAAAAATGCCACTCGGGTCGTCGGAGCATTCGCCATGAAGCTGCCCGTCGACAAAACGGCGAGAAAGCGTACCCAATCGAGTCAGGCGGCGTACTCTACCTCTCGGCAACCGGTGGCATGGTGATCGCACTCGACGCTGCGACCGGGGCCCCGCTGTGGACCTACAACGCAGGTGTCGGGAACGCTCCCTGGTGGTCGGTCGGGATCAACCGCGGTGTCGCACTCGGCGACGGACGCGTCTACCTACTCACGGCCGATGATCGCCTGGTCGCCCTCAACGCGACAACAGGCGCTCTTGACTTCTCAACACAGCTTACCTCGCCTGCGCTCGGTTACTCCGAGACATCCGCCCCCCTTGTCGCAGGATCCGTCGTGGTGGTGGGCAGCGCAGGTGGAGACCAGGGAGTCAGGGGCTTCGTGGCGGGCTACAGCGCGACGACAGGGGTTCGTCTGTGGAAGCTGCTCACCGTCCCGGCACCTGGATCGGAATGGAACCCCGCCACCGGCAGTCACGGCGGGGGCGCCGTGTGGACAACGCCAGTGTGGAACCCGGCAACCGGTACCCCGTACGCGGGGACGGGGAATCCATCGCCAAACTACTTCGGAGGGAATCGGCCTGGACCAGATCCATACACCGACTCCGTCATCGCTGTGCATGTCTCCTCCGGTCACCTGCTCTGGGCTGCACAGGAGGTCCCTCATGACCTTTGGGACTATGACGTCGCGTCCCCGCCTGTCCTCTTTTCACGCTTGGGTCGCCTGGCAGTGGGAGAAGCAGGCAAGGACGGACTGTGGTACGAGTGGAATGCCACCACCGGCGCGCCTCTCACGCCTCCGATCGCGTTCGTGCGCATCGATCACTCGCCGCCAACACCATCAGGTGTGGAGGAATGGCCTGGCTCCGAGGGCGGGGCGAACTATGGCCCCTCGGCCTACGATCCCGTGACGCGTGACGCATACATTGCAGGGATAAACGGACCGCAGATCCTGTATTCGGGAGTCCATTCCCATGCGCCGATGAGCGCAGCTACGACTCGAGCACGACGCCATCCCGTGAGGCCATCCATGAAGGTCACCATCGTACCTCGGACCTACGCCGCACGCCACAGTCGAGTCGCCGCAGGCAGTGCGAGGCTCGGCGCGCGCCGGCGCTGGGCCGGGACGGGAGGCGGTGGGTTCTCGGGGTCCGGCCGTGGCTTCACGATGAGGTCCCCGTAGCGCACGGGCTCATGCTCGAGGGCGAGCTCTAGGAGACTCCTGATTTAGTCGCCTCTGGATTCGCGATTCTTCGACGGGCGTGCGAGAATTGGCCATGGCACTCGGTCGTTCGAATGTTCAGCCCCGCTTCGACGATCCCCGCCAGGGTGCTTGCA
>JAJZXF010000120.1 GCA_021802485.1 Actinomycetes bacterium
CGGTGTGACTGTTCCAGAGACGGTCCCAGAGTAATCCGAATTACTGCCTGAGTTCGCAACGTATGCCCACTTGCCGTTCGGGGTGATTGCTATCGCACCAGGTCCCGGGCCCGTGCGGATCGGCCTGGCCGGCTTGCCGGTCATCAGGTTTACCGGCGTGACGGTATACGCATCGAAGACCTTGAAGCCTGTTGAGGTAACTGGAGTGTTGGCTGAAGGTGGTTGGTGCGCGAACTGCGCAGTCATCTTTCCCATGTCCGCGACGTAGGCCCACTTGCCGTTCGGGGTGATCGCTATTGCGAAGGGGCCCATCCCGACACGGATCGGTCTGCCAACCTTCCATGTCACGAGGTTGACCGGAATCATCGTAAAGCCTGGAGCGCCGCCCCAGCCGGTATCAGCGACGTATCCCCACTCACCGTTCGGGCTCGTCGCCATAGCGTAGGAAAGCCGGCCTACTGGAATTGTCCGGATGACCTTGCCGGTAGCTGCGTCAACCGCGCTCACGTCAAATGAGCCCGTGTTCACTGCGAAGACGATGACTCTGTAGCCGATTGGATGACCAGGATGTGCCGACGCGAACTGCGTACCTGTGTTAGCGCCGCATGAGGAGAGCCCAATTGAAAGGGTAGCAATGGCGACGATGACGATCGCCACGTTCCCATAGCGACGCAGAGCAAATCTTGTGGGTCGCACCTGGCAGTGGCCTCGCGCTCGTGCGAGGCCTGCTTGCAGGGTGGATACCAGGTCATGTTTGACGGGCTTCGGTTTCGACTTCCGGTTCTCCGCCACCAGGATGAAACGACCTGTTATCTCCATGCCTCCTTGCGGTTCACCTGGGCTCCAGTGTGCCCATCGGCTGCCTTGAAAGGTTACTTGACAAGTGCTACGTGTTTCCTCTCCCACGTGTGCTTCCTGGATGTTCCCGTACGTCCGATGAGGCTCTAAGCACGTGTTGACATATGTCGCAGTGCGCTGCCATACCCTAGGGTAGTTGACCGAGGAACTGGTACTTGACCACGGAACCAGGAATTATCATCTACCAATATACTACAAGTAGCTTGTCATGCCAACGACCTGCGGTCGCAGTAAATACTTCCCTCGGAAATGACTTGAGCAGATAGCGTGGGGAAGCTCAACTCGGCGCGAAATATTATGCGCACGAGGCGTGGGCTACCTCAGCGTGAATAGCTGGATCGATCCGAGCGGTCGCGATGCTCCATGCGCTGAGTTTGAACGAGCTGCTAAAGTCGCTCAGGACGTTCCCGCGGAGATCGACGAGCGACCCCGATCGCCCGGGAACATGCACCGTGGTGAGCGTGTCAGATGGGTTGAACACTCTGATGATTAGGTGGCCGTCTTGAAGTAGCACTGCGGAGACCTCTGCGCCCGAAACATCGAGCGCTGACCCCAAAGGGGGTGCTTGAAGCGTGCCTGCTCTTGGCGGTGCTGAGGTGTTGGCTGCGAGTATGTCGTCCGCGACGCGGACGGGCTCAACTGGCGGGAATGAAGTCTGCACCGCGAGCTCTGGTGAGCGCCCCTCATGTGCCTCGGCAGGGATCAACGGGAGGAACGCGTCTTCGGCAAGCGCGTACATTCCTGCAGTGTCGAGGGCTCCCACGTGGACCGCGTAGCGCATCTCGACGGGGCCTTGTAGCTGCGGTCCGTCAAGCGCAAGCTGCGGTCCAGCAGGCAGCAGGCGGTATGCGGTTGTGAGCTGTGACAGGATTCCCGTGCATCTGAGCAGGGTGAGCGCGAGGGTGCGGGCTTGGTCCTCTGCAATGTCCACGAGCTCGTATTCGAGTAGCCCTTCATGGAAGATAGTGAGCCCACCTGCGCTGACGAAACGACGTGAGGGGAATGTCGCGAGAGCCTTCTCACTCTCGCTGCCCTCTGCATAGAGGCCGCGCGTCACAACTGCGAATGCAGATTCAGCTGTTGAACTCCGAGCTGGCTCTGGGAGTGGGAAGTGTGCTCTCAGGCGATGGTTCTTGCAGTGGTTGATGAAACTCGTCGCTACCCTGACGAGCGTCTCGTTCGCTCTCAGCTCAATCCTCGTGGTCACTGTGATGGGCACCGTGCCGGTCCTTGTTCCCGATCCTTCCTCGACCTCTCGGGGCCAGGTGTACTCGGAGCGCACTTCGACCACTGCTCTTACCGGTCCGCGTTCGAGCACTTCGACCTCGACTGAGCTGGGCTGGTCCACGATCCTGTCCCGAGGTGGAGGAGAGTAGTTGTAGGTATCTCCGCAGTCGCCACCATTGACGAGGCGTCCGAGCCCATAACAGTCGTTTGCAGCGAATGTGCCGTCTTCGGGGTTCACTACTACACGCACCACCCCGTTATCCATCACCGGACCCGAATTTCTCACCCCGGTGCGATCAGGTTGCCCCGCAGGCCAATCGTCTCGATCCTGGCAATCTAGCCATTCGACCCTCACCGGATTGGGCAGCGGGTGTGGGGACCAGCCACGCCATCCGAAGCCCGGCACGTCCTCGACATAGGCGACGACGGCAAGCGATCTCTGGTGGCTGATGCGCAAGTGGACGACGGCGTCGGGTTGAGCGCCGATCCTCGCGTATAGCTCGCGCTTGGACTCTGCGAGAGCGGCCGCACCGCTAGGAGTGCGCTTGGCACCAAGCGTGACTGAGACCTCAATCTGTCCAAGTCCGTCGCTGTCTTGTGGATCAGCGGATCTGACCTTGACGTCTTGGACGAATGCATCATCACCGACAGCGGTGTCGTGGACTGAGTCGAGGATCGTCCTTGTAGACTGCGTGTCAAGGGTCAGCTCGTCAGGCAGCACCGACGGTTCCGTGATCACCTGGGCTCCATCGAGGGCCATGTCGCTCGGGATCACGAGCTCCACCACACCGCTCCGGCTGCGGGCTGAGGTGTTAACTACGATGGGCTCCTCGCCAGCCAGGTGCGCTATTCGAGCAGAAAGCGCGTCGAGAGCCCTTTTCGATAGGCCCCGTGCGATCTGGTTGGCCTCCGCGTACCTGCACAGCACAGCGTCTACCACCTCGTCTGCGGAGCAGGCGCATATCGAGTCGTGGGCGGAGTTGTGCAGGATGCGACGCCATGCGAGCGAGAGCAGTTCGGTAGGCCACTGCTCGGGCGGGAGGAAGAGAGCGCATAATGGCTCGGCAACCTGCTCGATCGCTCTCTCAGCTCTCGCAGCTGCCTGCTTGACGTCGACGCGGTTGGAGGCCACTCCCATTAGAAGGTGGGCCCTTGCGCCGGAGCGAAGCTCTCCGGTCCAGGATGCGAGGCCTTCTACAGGGCTCGATCGGAGCACATCTTCGAGGGATGCGATGCAGATCTCGTAAGAGTCCTGAAGCGGGGCCGCTTCGGCTATCGCACCGGGAAGGCCTGGCTGGGGGGCTACATGATCTGCGCCGTTCATCATCAGGATCCCGTCGAGAAGGAACGGGGCCGTCTCGGCCTCATAGGCACGTATCCTTTCGATCAGCTTTTCCGCGCTGATCGGGAGGTGGGCGCCGTTGCCATAGCCATGGACCAGGTACTCTGCCCTGACCGCCGATCCGTCGGGGGCGGTCCACCAGAATGCAGTGCGGTCGATCGCTTGCGGAACGCCGCGCCAGACGACCGCGTGCTCGATTCCCGCTAGACGTAGGATCTGGGGCATCTGCGCAACGTGCCCGAACATGTCGGGAAGGTAGCCGACCATCATCGGCTCCCCGAATGCGCTCGCGCGCTCCATGCCGACTTGGAGATTGCGCACGATGGTCTCAGAAGAGACGAGGAACTCATCGCAGAGCACGTACCATGGTCCGAGGGCCAACCGGCCAGCAGCGTGCAGCTTTCGTAGAGCTTGCTCGGACTGCGGGCGAATCTCGAGGTAGTCATCGACCGCTGCCATCTGGCCGTCGAGGAGGAAGAACGAGTAGCCATCATCGGCGCTCATGATGGAGACCAGCGAGTCGATGGTGTCTACGAGCGACATCCTGAAAGACTGGAACGGCTCGTACCACTCCCTGTCCCAGTGGGTGTGCGGGACGATGTTCACTCGTCGGGGGGCCATCGCGTGAAAGAGTAACCGATCGGTACCGGTCTGTGCCGGGCAAAGCCGCGGGATCCGAAGTGGCTATACGCTTGGATTCGTTTATCTATAAGAGGGCGAGCCTGGGTTGACATGGAGCCTAGGCAGTATGGAGAGGTGGTCATGAGAATAGCTATTGGCACGGATGAAGAGGATTCTCTGGTGCCCGTGATAACCGAGGAGCTGGTTCGCCAGGGTCACGATGTTGTCGTTCTGGCGCGAGGCGAGGAGTGGCCCGAAGTTGGGAGCGCGGTAGGCCGAGCGGTCGCAGAAGGTGTTGTGGATGCTGGCGTGGTGTGCTGTTGGACCGGCACGGGGGTCGCGATCGCTGCCAACAAGGTCCGAGGGGTTCGCGCTGCACTGTGCGCTGACGCAGAGATAGCGCGTGGAGCGCGGCTCTGGAACGACGCTAACGTGCTTGCCTTGGGCGTGCGGCTTACCTCGCCCACGGTTGCAAAGGAAATTCTCGTTCAGTTCTTCGCTACGCAGCCTGACCCCGATGAGGCTGCTCGTATTGCAAGGGTCTCCGAGATCGAGAGCGCGGATGGCGAGCATGTGGACCGGGCACTCGGCTGACTGATGCTGACGAGGTCATGGGCGTCGGAGCCCGAGTCGATGGGTCCTCCGACCTCGGGCACCCACAGCTGCACGGCGTAGTGGGCGAAAACCGGGAAGGTGAGCCCGAACTGGTTGCCATAGAAGGCGCGAGCGGGTGACCTACAAGGGCAGCGCGAGAACCCAGCGATCCGTCAGCAAACGCGATCCTCAGTGGATCAGCTCCGGTAGGCATCCGACCGGTGCCGGATGGCCGTGACCTCGACGATCCGGTCGCTGTCGTCAATGACGTAGAGAATGCGATAGGTGCCGCGACGGGCGGTCCACGCTGGGGTCAGCGGTGGGGCAAGGGGCTTGCCCACTCGGTGGGGGTCATCGAGTAATGGTCCAGTGATGAACTCGTAGGCCGCGATGGCGACCTTCTCTGGGAGCAGCTCGCTCAGGGCTCTCGCTGCTGGCTGGGCTACGCGCAGCCGGTAGCGTTCACTCACCGAGGAAGGCGCCCGGCTTTGCGCATCGCGTGGGCAAGCTGGTCAGCATCGAGATAGTCGCCGGCATCGATGGCGGCTAGGCCTTGGGCGTGGGCGGCGAGCAGTTTGGGGTCGGAGAGTACGCCGATGGTGTCCTGAAGGATGTCGTAGTCATCTGCAGAGAGGAGCACTGCGGCCCGGTGTCCGTTACGGGTGATCTCAAAGCGCTCGTGTGTAGCTGTCGCCTCGCTGATCAACCGCGACAGTTGAGCTCGGGCATCGGCGACCGGTAGCGTTGTCATGTACTTAATCCTAGCGCATTCAGAGGAACCGTACGTTGGCCCCCAGCCCTGCAGTGTTGACGGCTTCGAAGAGGCTCTGGCAGCGATCGAGGAGTTCATCGATCGCTTGGATACGCACCGATGCGTACCTTGGCGGTGTGGCAAGGTCCTTTCTGGCTTTGAAGAACGAGTGGCTTGCTTTCCACCTCGCAGGTCGTGCAAGCTCTTCTTGCGCTGAGGGGATAAACAACCGTATCGAAGTGCTGGAGTGAAAGGCCTACCTCTTTTCCTCCAGTAAAAACCATCGGTGCGGATCTTTTCGAGTGACGACCTGAGGGCGGCCGACCAGGTAGTCTGCACCACAGACCACGTTTGAGGGGTTCGGGAAGCGCTGTGTCGAGGGGGATTCGGTTCCAATGCGGGTGTATCCCCCCGTTCTCGGGCTGAACAGCGCCTGGTCGATGGAGCCCGCCCGATCGTTGAGGGCCTCGGGCAGCTTTCTTGGGGTGTCGGCTTTGGCTCATCGTTGTGATCCTCGAACACGACGATCCACCACCTTTGGTGCACCGTATGCCAGTATAGTCTGGTAGCAAAGCGCTACAAGATAGGAGGAGGTAGGACGTGTCGAGAATCCCAATCAAGATCCCGTCGATGTTGCGGGGCTCGGTGGTGTGCCACCGGAGTCGATGTGGCAAGGCGAACTGCAGGTGCGCAACTGGTGCGTTGCACGAAAGAACGGTGCTCAGCTACTCCGAGGATGCAAAGACCCACCTCGTGCGCCTGCCTACAGAGCACATAGACGCGGTGATAGCTGCGACGAGGTGCTATCGCGAGAAGAAGGCTCGTCTCGCGGCCGAGGCGAGCGCGAACCTTGCGGTGTACGTCGCACAGCTCTCCGATAGGAGCTCGGAGCGATGAGAGCTGTTGAGGGCGCGTTGCGCGAGGTAGTAGAGAACTCCGTAGACGATCCAGCGCTCTTGAAGTTCGAGGCGATTCGTGGCTTTCTACGCGGCGATGCCGCCTGCGCTCTCGAGCACTTCGAGCAAGAGACATACATGAGAACCGAAGGCTTCGAGCTGCTGCGTCTGTTGCTCCAAGACCACCTGGATCTGCGCGCCACCAAGGGGGTGCACCTCGATGAGGTCATAGACGCATCTCGTGTGCAGCATCGTCATCCAGAGCCGGACCATACCCGGGCGCTGTCGACGGTTGTCGCCACGGTGCGTGTTCGACGTCTCGCATACCCGCGTAAAGGCTACGAGAACCTCCATGTCACAGACGCTGCGTTGAACTTGTCAGCTGAGCGCTACTCCCACGGGCTTCGTGAGCTCGCAGCTATCGAGTCCACCCCGGGGCTCGTTCGAAGAAGCGGGAGCAACTATCGAGCGCAGCTGTAGCGAGAGGGTCCCCAAACGCCAGCTCGAGGCTCTCGCACAAGCCGCTACAAGAGATGTCGACAGCTTCTATGACACAGCTCCATGTCCTGTAGCGAACGAGAGCGACGTCGTCGTGGTGTCTGTTGATCTCCTTGTTTGTGAGCGCTATCCCGGCCCTTCAGGCCGGGATAGCGCTCATCGGACTGGGCTGGTAAACGGTGGCGACGCGTGCCGCGTGGTCACTGCGGGATCTTCTGGCGAGCGATGTAGTCGGAGATGACCGACAGAGGTGCACCGCCACAGGACCCTGCGAAGTACGACGGCGACCAGAGGTGTCCTTTACACAGGAACTTCGAGATGTGGCGG
>JAJZXF010000121.1 GCA_021802485.1 Actinomycetes bacterium
ACCCCGGACGGCGGCGGCTATTGGATGGTCGCATCGGACGGCGGCATCTTCAGCTTCGGCGATGCCCGCTTCTTTGGATCTATGGGCGGAAAACCGTTGAAAGCGCCAATTGTTGGCATTGCAGGGGTCTGACTTGCGGGGAGCAGGAAGAGACAGATTTCGAAATGTGAGGTCCAGTTCGCGCCCGTGGACTACCTGGCATCGCTTGCATCACGTTATCGTGACCAACGGAACTCGCTCCAAAGAGCTGCTGGATGAGTTGGCTTGCTTTGTCTAGCTAGGCGGGGCTCCCCCTGGCGAGCCCCGGTTCTGCGCGTAGTTTGGAGGGTCTTTGTCGCTGCAGGCGCGTCTCGGTGATAGGTGAAGCTGGGCACTGTGTGTGTGGATACCGGGAGAAGAAACCTCTCTCGCCACGCTTTCACCGATGCGCGGGCTGCGGACGTCGCGGTCAACGAGAGCTGTTCTCCGCGTTCCTCGGCCTACACGTGAGCCCCGTTGTTGGAGCTGATGGTGCCATCAGGGACACGTGCGGCCTAGAGGGAGCCGCGTCCATGTGGCCGGCGTTCGCACATCACCTCCAAGAAGCCGGAGGGATGGCGAGCTCGAGTAGTACCAAGCACCGAGGCCGACCTCGTCGTTCGCGACGATCAGCGGCGCGCATCACAGCCCGTCACATCCGCCGCAGTCGTGGTGCGACAGAGGTGCTCGGCGGCATTTAGGTACCGGACCAGGCCACCACAGCTACATCGGTGGCGGCATGAACAACATGCCCCGGGAGCCAGGCGCTCCCTACGGCCTGCCAGCAGTATCGGCAGTAGACAGGGCGCTGACACGGAATCTCGGCCCATTAGGGCCGGGAGGCTTCAATGCAAGCTTAGATGGGTGCGCATTTGCCTTATCCGCGGCCCTGACCCTGTGCGTGTGGACGGGGGACGCGGTCAAAATTCATTCAAGGTTCGGAGTGTCGCGATGAAGACTGAGGGTCATCGACAAGGCGAAAGACCATTCCGGTTCGCGGTTTTGGGTGGAAGTAAGTAGTCTTTGGAGGCATTCGCCGGTTGGAGTGTGCAGTGGCTGCGATTTGATCAACGGTCGCGGGCCTCAACAGAACAGCGGCCTGGGCCGATCCGTTCGAAACTGCCTCGGCGGCATTGACCCAAGAGCTCACGTAAGAGACGTCACACTGTGGGAGCTTGTTGAGAACTGCTGCAAGGATCGCAGAGTCGAGGTCTGCCAGCGGGTCGTCCGTGCACGTTTCCCGGGAGCCCTGACCGGCACTGAGGGCTTCACGGGCCTCACGCATGTGCTCCGATCGCTCCTGTGTGCTGACGAACCAGGTTCCACTGGCTGTGATGAGACCCATAGCGTGCGCATCTTCCAGCAGGCGTGATGGATCCCGGGTATTGGTTGCGGCGTCACTCGTGATCGCCCGACCAAGCTCTGGGGCCTCGCGGAGATCCAGGTGTTTCGCCAGGGCTGCTGGAAGGTCCAACTCGCTAGGTAGTCCTGTGATGACGCGATGGATTGGTTGAACACGGAGCTGATTGGGGGCAAGCTCGACGATAAGGGTCATGACGAGATCATGACCACCCTGAGCAGCGTCGCTGGAACTCCTGCGTTCCAGGGCGTAGGTGAGAGCGGTTTCGTAGCGGTGATGGCCATCGGCGATGATTACGGGGTTTTCCGCTATAGAAGAGCAGATGTCTTTCATCGCAACTGGCTCGACGATGCGCCAAAGGTCGTGGCGGACGCCGTCGTCCGCTGTAGCGCTCTGGGTCGGTGATCCTATGGCTTCATGGGCGGTACGGATCGTCTCCGACAGGCCACTGGAGAGCGACAGGCCCCAGATCGGAGAGAGGTTGGCTTGGCAGGCCCTTAGCAGTTTGAGGCGATCGCTCTTTGCTTTCGGGTGGGTCTGTTCATGTGGAAGTATGTCGGTCTCACCGGCCAGCGGCAAACCGAGTGCCCCGAGTACGCCAAGCGTAGTGTGTGTTTGTGCCTGCTCGTCTTGGAAAGTCATCTGGTAGGCGTAGAGCGACGGCTCGTCATCGCGGGACAGTATGTTTTCTGCCAACCAACGAGTTAGCAGTTCAGCTGCGTGTTCGTATGGATCGTGGGGATCGCGCAGTTTGTCGGGGTCCCCGGTAGATGGAAGGTCGATGAGTACCGAATTGTGGGGGTTTCGGGAAGTGAGCACGGCTCTTTCTTGCCGATCAATGACATCGTAAGGGGGCGAAATAACGTCAGCGAGGGGAACGGAGGCGCTATAGCGAACTCCAGCGAATGGTTCGAAACGTGGCATGGCACTTGCGTAGCACATCTTCGTCTCTTTCGCCGCCTCCTGAGATTGACCGGAGTGCTTTCTGGGGTCCAGCGGGCTGGATACTAGTGCTGCTTGTGAAAGCAACAGGTCGCTGATATAGTGAGATTCAATGAATACGCTTGAGATCATCCGGCAGATTGAGGCTGACCCGGCGCTCGCCGCGCAGCTTCGCTCTGTCCTGCTTGGAGACGCGTTCTTGCGCCTTCCGGAGCAGGTCGCAGCGAACACCGCTGCAATCGCAAGCCTCACCGAGCAGGTCGCAGCGAACACCGCTGCAATCGCAAGCCTCACCGAGCAGGTCGCGAAGCTCGCTGTCGCACTGGAGCACATCGAGCACAGGGTTGCCAGACTTGAGGGCTGGCAGCTTGAACACCGGATTCGTTCCAATTTGGTGCGTTATTTTTCAGGTCACTTTCGTCAGGTCGATATCGTTGAGTCGAACGCACTGGAGGAGATGATCGAGCAACTTCACAGGCGGTCCCCCTTGCTACCTGCGGACTCTCAGCGCTTGTATCACACCGACGTGATAGCTCAAGCTCGCTCCGTGTCTGGAAATGAACGAATGACGATAGTGGGTGAGGTGTCTGTGACGCTTCACCTCGATGACGTGACCCGAGCACATGAGAGTGCTGAAATCGTCTCTTCGCGTGGGCGAAGGGCGGTTGCAGTGGCACTCGGTGCAGATCTTGGTGGCGGTGAGGTCGCTGCTGAGGCGGAGAAGCGAGGCGTACTCTTGATCCGCGCCGCCTGAATTCCAATGTTCTCGGAGCCTGCCTGTTGCAGCGAGCGGCGTATGGCGAGAATGCAGGTTTCCAACACGCTTTTTTTCACCGAGGTCGAACTGATTGGGTGGGAACTGGGTAGCATCTCGGCGGTGAGGTTCCCGTTGTGATCTGGGTGGTTGACTTGGATGGCGTGATGTGGCTTGGCGACGAACCTATCGAGGGATCCGCAGAGGCAGTGAGCCGCTTGCGGGCGGCAGGGGCGAAGGTCGTCTTCTTCACCAACAACTCCTCGCTCACGATAGCGTCCTATGTGAGCAAGCTTGCTGGCATGGGTGTCCATGTGCGGGCAAGTGATGTGCTGAGTTCTGCTCAGGCAGCGGCGATGCTCCTTGAGCCAGGTACGACGGCTCTTGCCTGTGCTGGACCTGGAGTAGCTGAGGCGCTCGGGGAGAGAGGGGTAACGGTCGTCGGGAACGGCACTTGCGATGCCGTTGTGGTCGGGTGGCATGCTGACTTTGATTTCGACCGGTTGGCTTCTGCGACAACTGCGGTATTAGACGGAGCGATGCTAGTCGGCACGAACGACGATGCTACATATCCGGTTCGCGGCCGCCTGCTTCCCGGAGCCGGGGCGATCCTTGCGAGTGTCGCATACGCTACGAGAGTGCGCCCCGTGGTTGCCGGGAAGCCGAACGATGCGTCGGTTCAGCTACTCTTGGAGCGAATAGGGCGGCCTGTGGTGGTTGTTGGAGACCGGTTGGATACCGATGGTGAGTTTGCAGCGAGATTGAATTCGCGGTTCGCATTAGTTTTGAGCGGAGTTGCCGGTCGATCCGGCCAATTTGCAAGCCGCAAGTTGGGCCAAGAAGGTGGGGATTCAAGGTTGGCGAATGACATGCTGAGAGATACAGGCGATTCCTCCGGGCGTGCCGCGAACGAGGTGGATGCGACTGCGGAGGATCTTCGCGGCCTGGTCGATTGTGTCTTGTCCGGAAGTCTCCTTGCAGATTCGCTGTAAAGTAGCTAGTTTGCGTGCATGACGTCATATGACTTTTTGCGGCGCTATCTCGAGGCCGGTACAGCTTTCACACAGATCACAAAGAGGCGCGCCGAGGAGGTCGTCAATGAACTGGTGCGCGCGGGGGAACTCCAGCGTGGTCAGGCTCAGGATTGGACCGAGGATCTTGTGCGGCGAAGTCGTAAGAATGCCGAGGATCTCGCTGCTACCGTGCGTAAAGAGGTTACGCGTCAGCTGAAGACACTCGGCATCGAGAGTGTTGATGACGTGATGAACATCGTGCGCAAAGCCGTGATTACCACCGCCGAACAGGCGCGGGATGCGGGAGGCTCCGCACTTGCAGCGCGCTCGGGCGCTCGAAAAACCACCAATACCGCTGTTAGAAGGCCAGGTGCATCTGCGGCAGCTAGGGCGACCAGCTCACCAGCACGGCCTGCGACGAGCCGGAGTTCGGCTGCTGGAGCCTCTTCGAAGGCGAGTCCCGCTGCGAAGTCGGGCACCAAGGCGAGTCCCGCTGCGAAGTCGACCACGAAGGCGAGTCCCGCTGCGAAGACGACTGCGAAGTCGGGCACCAAGGCGAGTCCTGTTCGCAAGGCAACGGCTGTAGCGAAGCGTTCGGCGCCATCTGCCACGCGTTCAGCGGCCACTAAGGGTGGTGGTAGTAGTAGCGTTGCGAAGAAGTCCACTCGCTCGGGTGGAGCCCAGCCGGCAAGAGCTACCCAGGTGACAAAGAAGCGTCCTGGGGTTGCCACCAAGGCAGGTGGCTGAGAGCGAAGCTCCGCCGTTCTCTCGATACGGAACTGGTACGCCGAGGGCTCGCCAGCGACATTGATGAGGCGCGGGCGCTCATTTCAGCGCTGCGCATCGTTGTGAACGGCGCTTGCGCTGTGAATGCCGCGAGGTTGGTCTCGCCGGGCGAAGCGATTGGTGTTCTTGATCTTCCGCCCAAGTTCGTGGGTAGAGGTGGGGTGAAGCTCGAAGCGGCACTTGAGCATTTCCAGATAGATGTCGCAGCGAAGAGGGTACTGGACGCTGGCTCCTCCACTGGGGGGTTCGTGGACTGCGTGTGCCAGCGGGGGGCAGCCGCGGTGGCTGCGGTAGATGTCGGGAGGGGGCAGCTCCACTCCCGGGTTCGGGGTGATTCGCGCGTTCGCGTGTATGAGGGGGTAAATGTCCGCTCTATCACGCTGGGAGATGTTGGCGGAGTTCCATTTGATGTCGTCACGGCCGACCTGTCGTTCATCTCGCTCGCAAAGGTCGTTGGTGCGTTGATCTCCGTAGCGGCCCCCGGTGCTGACTTGGTCCTCTTGGTCAAGCCTCAGTTTGAGTGCACCAGGAAAGAGGCCTCGATCGGGCGAGGCGTAGTCTCAGACCCAGCAGTGTGGCTCCGCGCACTCGAGGACATCGCGGTTGCTCTTGCGAGAGCCGGAGCAGTCCTTCGGGCAAGCATGGTCTCCCCCGTGCGTGGTGCAGACGGAAACACGGAGTTCTTCGTTCATGCGACGGTAGGCAAAGCCCGGCAAGGGGCTTTGCTAACCGAGCGAGCGCGTAAAGAATTTCCGGCAGTCGTAGCTGCGGCCGGGTCTCGCGCTCGTGATCGCGGACCCCAGGCAGGCTGCACGCTATAGGAATGCGCTGTCTGGGCATCATGCCGCCGCAAGGTCGCTGGTTCCGCGGCCATTCACGACGGTAACGATTCCGCAGATTCCTGCGTCACTTGTGGACGCGATTTCAGTTCCACCGGACAGCTCAGTCGCATTGACGAGCCCGAGCGACGCCTGGATGAGCCGACACCGCACGCTCTACGCGACTACAGACAGCGGGCGGACATGGTCAAAGCGGCTCTCGAACCCCTCAGTGGGCACTCTCGACTTTGTCAACTCAAAGGATGGATGGCTTCTGAGCAGCAGCAGTGTCCTTGGTCCGGCTGGGATCATGCGTACAACGGATAGCGGCAGCACATGGTTGTCGCTGCCGGAGCCATCTGGTGGCGCGCCGTACGTCATCGACAAGGTGGACTTCGTATCGGGCACACAGGGTTGGGCTGTAACTGCTGCTGACTATGTGCTGGAGACCACCGACGCAGGGGTGCACTGGGTTCGCGTTAGCGTACCAGCGCGCTCAAACGATCTGTGCTTTAGCTCTACCACGGTTGGGTGGCTCATGACGACGCGCGGCGTCTACCGCACAAGTGACGCTGGTGCGTCCTGGACGCTCAGCTATCCCATCCCCGCTGACGAAAGCCTGCGTGGAGGTACGGGGCCGATCGCACAGGTTGCGTGCAGCAGCCTTGCAGCCTGGGCTCTGATCCCACTTGTGAGAGCTGGCATGGGAGAAGACGGCTTCGTCCTTGTGGCAACTGACGACGCGGGACGGTCTTGGACGAAGCTGATCGTCGCGGGAGCTCTGCGAGAGCCGGCAGTTGGGAGCCTGCCAGCGACAATGACGCATTTCGGCCTCCCGACGTATATGCCCGACCTCGCGGTTGCTACCGCGACAACCTGTACGGTCGTGTTAGAAGGCAAAGCTCTCACACGTGCCAACGGACTGACGAGTGTTGGTGGGGACGCGACAGCGGTCGTGACATTGGGGACCTCTCTTGTGGGCGCCAGTGTGCCAACGGGGTACGCGCCGTATGTGATCGCTCCAGGCGCCGGCTCCAGCGGGACAGATATCTGGCCACAAGCCATAGCGTACTCACCGCAGGGTACTGGGTGGCTTCTCGTGTCGGGCACCGGGGGTGCGCGAGCAGCGCAACGCGTGTACCAGACTACGAATTCGGGCGTCTCCTGGACGCTCTCCAACAGAGCATCAGCTCCATGATCCATCACGAAAACGACGGACTTGAACTGGGCCAGCGCACTGTTGCGGCTGTGAGGATTTCTCTCGAAGGTTTGCTGATCTGTGCGTTGATCGGACTTGCGGTGGTTGTTCCAGCGTTTGGTGTTGGTGGCTCGAGCGGATGGGCCAACCAGGCGGTGCCGAGTGGGACCGGTGCTCTCAACGCTGTAGCTTGCGTGAGCCTGCAAGACTGCTGGGCGGTG
>JAJZXF010000022.1 GCA_021802485.1 Actinomycetes bacterium
GGGTCCTCGCTGTTTCGTGTGGGTTTGGGGAGTTCCGGGCCAAGTCATGGTTCCCGATCCGCGCGGTGCGACGGCACGATCGCTTGTGGACATTCACGACATCAACGTCACCAAGCTGCGGTCAAGGCTGGCCGAAGGCCACCCGGAGGGCATGGCCTTTACGGCAGCGTGACCTGGACTTTCATGGGCTCGATGATGGAGACGGACCGCCGCCAGGCGGTCCTGAGTGCACCCGATGTGCTGCGCTGGGCTGGGTGCTTGCAGCGAAGGAAGGGTTGGTCTGCGGGCTGCTGTTCGGTGGATGCCTACCCACACGAAACAGCGAGGAGCCTCGAAGGGCCGCGGTGACCAAGGATGTATCGGTCATGTGATGCTTTGGCCGTTTCACAAGCCGTGACGGCCCGTTGTTGGTCCACGCTGGCAAAGCCTCAAACACAAAAAGGTCCGACAGTACGCTCTCGTAGGCTCCGGCGCTCATCCTTGCAATTCCAGCAGCGCCGTTGATCGCCTTGTCTTCAACTATCCCTTCCGTGTTGACGCATAGCGCCTCGAAGTATCGACTGAGTAGCACCGGGCCCTGCACTCCACCAAGGGCTTTGGCGTCCCGGGTCACCAGCTGATCGACGTAAGTTTCAAGCCACACTTGCCTGGCAGCTCCACTGAGCTGGAGGACGGGTTGGGGAAATCGTCCTCTCAGGGCGAGATCGATGTAACCGCGCAAATCAGGATGATCGGCGGGAACCGGGAACTGCTCCATGTCGGCGCGGCTCAGCCGATCGAGGATTCCCGACCCCTCGCGGCGACCCGCCGTCTCTTGGACACTGAGGCCGTGCAGTGTCAGGCTGACCACCCGAGCGATGCCAGAACACGCATTGCCATCTCATCGGCCGCGGGCACTGCCAGTGAGAAGGAACCGCCCGGGACGGGAGTCTTCGTCGACGGCGCGTCCTGCCGCCCCGATCACCTCGGAGACTTCCTGGCATTCGTCGAGGAGCACGGGCTCAGCAATCGCCCGGAGTGCGGCATCGGCGCCAAAGCGAGACGCTGCCGTCTCGGCAGCCACATCGACTCACACAAGGTTTCGAGCCAACCGAGACGCCGTGGTGGTCTTCCCTGTAGCACGAGGGCCAACGATCAGCAGCGCCGGCAGCTGGGAGAACAAGTCTGCCAGAGAGCCATCAATAAGATGCAAAAGGTAGGCTGTGACCAGCACAGCCCCGGTCCGCTAGCGCTTTCGCCCACGGTTGACTAGCGCCTTAGTCCAATAGCTGGTGGCACCTTAGACCACGTTCCGGACGCGATCTGGCCGGGTGGCCTCTGACGCCTCGTCCTCCAGTTCTATGGGCGGACCAGCCACGATCAGCGTGCACTTCAGACGAGTTCATGTAGTTCGAATTCCCTATCTCCTGGCGCTCGCGCGTCGGTGACCTGCGCACGAGCTACCACAGCTAAGCCTCCCCGATTGCAAGGTCCCAGTCGCTGCATGAGACACCGCCAAGCATCGCAGGCCAATCGCATGATCGTCCGGCATCCACACATGAAGGCGTGGTGGTGGTCTTGGCCTCACGCAATGCAAACCGGTACCGTTACCAAGTGGGAGAAGACCACGGCGAATGAAACGAGGCCATGACGTGTGAGCAAGTATGGTCACGTTTTCAGTAACAGAGCGATTTGGAGATGGAGATGCACCGATGACGCGAACACATAACAGGGGGCTGTCCGCTTGACTTCCCTCCTTACCGACCAGCTCCGCATGATGGCAGAGCACTACCCAAATGAGGTGGGCTACCAGGTACTTGACGGAGGCTCCCTCACATTCGCTGAGTGGGAACGCACCTCGAACCGCCTCGCGCGGGGGCTGGCTGGCCTCGGCATCTCCAAGGGGGACAGGGTCGCTGTGTACTTCGAAACCACTGACGCACTCCAGTGGATACTCTCTTACAGTGCTATCCATAAGGCTGGCGCAGTAGTTGTGCCCCTGAACATCCGCCTTGCGCCTCGAGAGCTGGCACTCATCCTGGAACATTCGGGAACGCGGGCTCTCCTCACCGCTGGTGGGCTTGCACCTACTGCCGCCTCGCTAGCCGCTGATACGCAGTCACTATCGTGGCTCGTCACGGGAACTCTTGACTCCGACGACAACCAGCGCGTGGAAGCCGATCTCCCGAGCCCGCAGGTCAGTCGCTTCACCGAGATCAGCCTGAAGGATCTCCTGGACAGTGACGACAGCGCCTTTCAGGTAGAGGTCACCGAAGATGATCTCGCTGACGTCATGTACACCTCGGGCACCACGGGCATGCCAAAGGGTGTCGCGGTCAAACACAAGAGCGCATCCCTGCTCCCAAACGCGGTGCCACCCTGGTCGAACTCCGCCTGGATGCACTCAAGCCCGCTGTTCACGTTTGCAGGCATAAGTTTCGTCTACAACCCAATGAAACTCGGTATGACCGGCCTCTACCAACCGCAGTTCGACTCCGCTCGATGGATCCGCGCCGTCGAGGAGGAACGGCCCGCGGCCGCCTTCATCGTGCCAGCGATGGCCCGGCTCCTCCTAGCCTATCCTGGGTTCGAAACCGCTGATCTGTCTTCGATCACGATCCTTGCCGTTGGGAGCGCACCGATAACCCCATCCACGCTGGCTGCTCTCCAGGAGCGCATGCCGCATGCAATGGTGACGAACGGCTACGGCCTCACCGAAGCCGGGCCGGCCTTCTGCGCTATGCCTGCTGGTGAGTCAGAGCGCCACCCCGGGTCGGTCGGCAAGCCAATGCCGCCGATGGAGGTCCGCATCGTAGAAAACGACGAAGATCAGCCAGCGGGCCAGGTTGGAGAAGTCCTGATACGCATGGCCGGCAGGGAACGCGAGTACTTCAATGATCCCGAGGCAACTGCGCGCACTTGGGTCGACGGCTGGCTCCACACCGGTGACCTCGGATATCTGGACGAAGAAGGGTATCTCTACCTTGTCGGACGAGACAAGGAGGTAATCATCCGGGGTGGGAACAATATCTATGCGATCGATGTCGAGTCAGCGATACTGGAGCACCCTAGGGTAGAGGATGCGGCGGTGATCGGCGTGCACCACGACGTCCTCGGAGAGGACATCGCTGCCTTCGTCGAGCTCCGACCGGGGACCACGCTCTCGGTCGAGGAGTTGCGCTCGTTCTGCTCGGAACGTCTCGCTGATTACAAAGTACCCCGCAAGGTCACCTTCGTGGCCGAGCTCCCTCGCAACGCAACCGGAAAGGTCATGAAGCGGCTCCTCACTCCGAGGAGCTGACCGAGCTGGGGCCCGGCCATGCAGGTCCTTTGGTCTCGATCACCAGCCTTTGAAGTCAGGCTCGCGCCGCTCGACGAAGCTCATCATGCCTTCACGAGCATCAACGGTAGCGTTCACGAGTTCCTGTGCAGCGGCCTCCTCCCAAAAGGAAGTAGCTCTGTCGACTTCGAGGGACTGGTTCACCAGCCGTTTCGCCACACCAATTGCCTTCGTAGGGCTCCGGGCCAGCCTCTGGGACACCTCGGCCAACGTCTCTCGGAGCTCAAGGCGCGGCACGACGCGATTCACGAGGCCAATCCGGTAAGCCTCCTTGGCCGGCAGGTCGTCACCGAAGAAGAACAGCTCCTTTGCCCTCTGGGGACCGATGAGCCTTGCAAGCAGGTACGCGCCGCCTGCATCCGGGGCAAGTCCACGCCGGACAAAAACCTCGATAAATCTCGCCTCCTCTGCAGCGATAACGATGTCGCAGGCGAGTGCGAGATGCATTCCACCACCCGCAGCAGTTGCATTTACCCCCGCCACCACCGGTTTCTCGCAGTCCAGGACGGCCTCCACCAGACGCTGCCAGCCCTTGCGAATCGTCCGGGCAGCGTCGCCAAGCGTATGTTCAGGTGCTCCCTGCGGCCGTGGTGCACCCCCAGCCACCTGCTGAACCCCTCTTGCGTAGCTTGCTCCCCTGGACGTCGCCCGCAGGTCCGCACCGGTGCAGAAACCCTTCGTGCCTTCAGCAGTGATCACCACGCACCGCACCCCGAGATCACCGGAGGCGTCCTCGAGCGCCGCCGAGAGCTCGTCGCGCATCCCCGGTGTGAGAGCGTTCGCTGAGTCAGGCCGGTTCAGGGTTAGCCAGAGCACCCCGCTATCTACTCGCTTGACCAAGTCGGCCGCGACGTTTACGCCCTCTCCCTCGGGCCTCTCCCCCGCTGGCGACCCGCCAGCATCAACAGATTCCTGCCTCGTGTCAGATCTCGGTTCCTGCACTGACCTTTCCTTTTCGCTTATCGTGCACTTGCATTTGACGTCGATCGCCGTGAAACCGCAAGCGCATCCAGAGCGACCGCTGTGTCATGGGTAACGCACAAAGGGTTCACGTCCAACTCCACAAGTTCATCTGCCAGGTCCAAAGCCATGTGCTGGACCTTCATGATGCAGCTGGCCAAAGCCCCGATGTCTGCCTTCGGCGCTCCCCTATAACCTTGGAGGAGCCGACTGCCCTTCAACTCGAAGATCATTCGCCTCGCCTCTGACAGCGGGAACGGCGGAACTCTGAACGCGACGTCATCAAGCAATTCGACCAGCACGCCACCCATCCCGAGCATCACGACCGGACCGAAGAGCTCATCGCGAGCTATCCCGAGCACCGTCTCGACCCCCCCGGCGACCTGCTCACATACGAGAACTCCCTCAGGAGCCCCGCCTCCGAGCTCCGCTGAGGCCCGCTCGAGCAGGCGCCCATAGGTTGAGCGCACTGCCGCGTCGCTAGACACCCCGACCGCGACCAGCCCCAGATCGGACTTGTGCGACAGCTCCGAGGATGCTGCCTTCATCACTACCGGATACCCGATCCGCCTCGCAGCCGATAGCGCCTCCGAGCGGGTCGTGCACACCTCCTCCCGGGTTACGGGGATTCCGTAGGCAGCGAGCAACTGCTTCGAGCTGTGCTCGGAGAGCCCCTGCTCCAGCACAAATCCGCTTGCCGATTCTTGGGCCAGTGCTCCTCGGTGAGACCCCGCTGCAAGGATCCTCCGTGCAGCAGCAGACCCCGGAGACCTTCGCATCGCAGCGGAATCGAAACCTGAGCGGTAACTCCTCACATGCTCTGCATGATCAAACCAAGCTTTGGCAGCAAGCACGGCATTCGAGAAGGTCCTAAAGCATGGCACGTCGCTCTTGAGCAACACCTCCCTGTAGGCTGTTTCATCGCCGACAGGCGACCCCCACACGACGAAAATGGGCTTCGACGTTGTCGCCGAGACGTCCACAAGGTCCTTGGCCAGCCGGTTGCCCATTGATGCAAGTGCGCCGGTGATTGGACAGATCAACAGCTCCACAGCTGGGTCAGCGACGATCGCATCCAGTATCTTCCTTCCCCGCCAGTCCGCAGATGGTGCCCCGCCGTTGTCGACGGGATTCGAGACGCTCAAGTATGGCGGTATCCATTCGTGCAGCTGCTCCTGGGTAGCCCGCGAGAGCTTCGGCAGTCCAAGGCCAGCAGCCGCGACCAGATCCGCCATGTGAGCCCCGGTGCCACCCGAGATCGAGTAGACACACACCCCCCTGTGCAAACGCCGGTGCCGCGGCTTAGCCCCAGCGCGATGCTGGGCTGTGCTAGCCAAAGGAGAGCGGGCGAGAGCGGCAGAGACGTCAAGAAGTTCGTCGAGACAATCCACTCTCAGGATCCCGAACTGGCGGAACACGCCCGATACGACGGCATCGGAACCAGCGAGGTGGCCAGTATGAGCCTTGGCCATCTCCCTGCCTGCAGAGGTCCGGCCAACCTTCACCGCCACCACCGGGACCCCTCTCTTTGCCGCGTGGTCCGCAGCAAGCATCAGAGATCGGCCATCTTTGAAACCCTCTACGTAACACGCGATAGCACCGACGTCGGGCTGGTCCGCAAAGTAAGTCATGAAGTCCGCGACTTCAAGATCGACCTCGTTTCCCGTCGGAGCCCAGTGCGAAAGCCGGATCCCAAGCTCTTGGCCCTGGAATATTGGCCGTCCCTGGTGGCCGCTCTGGGTGATAAGCGCAATTGACTTACCCGGGAGATCCTCGCGAAAAGATTCGAACGCGTTCAGATTCGTGTTAGGGCCAAGAACGTGCAAGTCGCTAGTACTAATGATCGACGCCAATTCAGCTTGGAGCCTCTCGCCTTCAGCTCCGACCTCCGCAAACCCTGCGGCAAAGACGACGGCAAACTTCGCCTTGCGCTCGATCGCCTCACGAATTATCGGTATCGGATCACCGACCAACACCGCCACGAGGTCAATCCCCTCCGCAACGTCGTAGAGGGAGGGGTAACAGCGGACGCCTCCCACCTCCGCGCGCGTCGGGTTGATGGGGTACACCGTGGCTCCAGCCGCTCTGGCCCACTTGCGGATCTTCTCATACATCGCAGTGTTCGGACGCCTCGGAGTATCCGAGGCTCCGACAACAGCGACGCTGCGAGGACGAAAGAATAGATCGAGATCAAGCTTCCTTGGCTCGATGGGTCGTCCGCCTACGTCTTCACGCCTCATTCGAGCGCGCCTTGTGCAGCCAGCTCCGCCTGTTCCGGGCCCGAAAGCCCCAGAATCTCGCCGAGAACGTACGCGTTGTCCTGGCCAAGGGTCGGCCCCGTGCGCTCGTACCCCGCTTGCGATCGAGAAAGCCTGAAGCCGTTTCGCTCGTAGACCCCCTTGCCAATGAGGGGATGTTCCATCTCCACGAAGTGCTTCCGGAACGAAAGCTGCGGGTCAGCAAGCACGTCCACGAAGTCCTGCACAGGCACCGCCTCGATCCCCGCTGCCTGGAGAAGCTCCGCTATCTCATCGCGATCCCTGACCGCGGTCCAAGATGTTATCGATGCCTCCAGCTCGCTGGCCCGACGCAGACGGTCTTCGACATTGTCGAAGACCCGAGTGTCGATCCCCACTATCGCAGCAAGGCGACGCCACTCCTCGTCTCCCCAGCAAGCTATCGCTATCCAGCGGTCCTCCCCCTTGCAGGCGAACACGCCATGCGGCGCGCTACGCTCCGAGCGGTTTCCCCTACGGCCTGAGACGTGGTCATTGCAGGTGTAATCCATCACCCATGGTGACAGCGAGTAAACAGCTGCCTCGACTTGGGAAAGATCCAGGTAAACCCCCTTACCGGTCCTCTTTCGCGAGATCAGGGCCGCAGCAAGGGCCGCTGCAGCGAACCGCGGGGAAAGCGAGTCCGTAATGGTTCCCGCAGGCCCGAGTGGCTCGCGATCCGGCCAACCCGTAAGGAAGTTGTATCCCGACAGAGCAGAGCCCTGGCCACCAAAGCCCGGGTAGTCCCGATACGGTCCGGTCTGGCCTTGAAGGCACGCGCTGAGCATGACCAGGTCCGGCTTGTCTGAAGCAAGCGAATCGTAGTCAAGACCAAGCGAGCGCATTGCACGAGGAGCGAAGTTCTCCGCAACCGCATCAGCCCATCCAATCAACCTCTTTGCGAGCTCCTTGCCCTTGGGATGCTTGAGGTTCAAGGTAACGCTGAGCTTTCCCGCGTTCAGTCCGTCGAACATGTCAGAGCCTTCCAGCCCGTGGGGATTCGACGGTCCGAGGGCATAGGTGCGCAGGAAGTCCGGCCTAGTGCGCGACTCGATACGCACAACCATCGCTCCGTTCTCCGCGAAGTACCGGGTAGCGATCGGCCCCGCAGCGCCGGAGCCGAACTCTACGATACGAGTGCCTTCCCATGCGCCGCGGGCCCCGGAGCTCGGCGCCAATCGCCACGCCCCGCTCTCGTGGCTACCAACACGAGTCCGAGGAGGAATATCAGTCTCGTCAGCCTCGCATTCACGGATCACCACGAACCGAGTGGGTGCACGATCCACCGGGCCAAGCGGGCCGAAGAAGCCCCGCGCCTCAAGCTGGGCGCTCGCGCATATCTCACGCGGCGAACATGCTGGCGCAAGCATGAGGTTGGTCTCGCATGCGATCTCGTACAGCTCCGCCATGGTCTTGGTCCTGAAGTAAGCGCCTATAGGGGCCTCGATCGCCCGAAGCTCAGCGTCCGAAACCACGTTGTGGTTATAGCTCGCCCAGTCCCGATCGCGCAGCGCCGGCGTTGAAAGACCCGCATCGCGAACGAGCTCAGAAATCTTCTCGAGGCTTCGAACTCGTGCGGCTCCCCCCCTCAGGCCAAACGACACGTACCCGTCCTTGCAGAGCCAGATCTCCTTCGTCCGGCCAATGCTCGCCCCCGACCTCCGGCCCGCAAGACCCGTCTTGAACGCCCGTGCCGGCGCGCACATCGATGCGACCATCACCGCCTCCTGCATCGATACGTCCACATGCTGTGGGACCCCGCTCGCAAGCGCGCTCAACGCGGCGATGACCACCTCGGGCCCGGTATGAGCGTAAGCCGAGGGCTCGCTGCATGCGACCGGCGCCCTGTCGGGATCGCCCGTCGCATACATATTGCCCGAAGAGGCCATCACGCCAATGTCCGTCGCCTTCCATGTCGACCGCGGACCTGCTGCACCGAACGGCGTCACATCCACCCAGACCGCGTTTGCACCAGCCGCTCGCCACTCCTGCTCAATTGGCATCGTCCCTGGCCAGCCAGGCGTTGCCAGGACAATGTCCGCTTCACGCACGAGATCTGAAATTCTGACCACGCCCTGTTCCCTTGAATCAGAGCTAGCCGGGCTCACTTGCAGAATCTGCTTGCCCGCGGACCATGCAGCAAACCTCAACGACTCCCCGGTGTCCGAGCGAAATGGCGGCTCCCTCCTGAGCACATGGCCCTCGGGAGGCTCGACAAGCATGACCTCCGCTCCAAGGTCCGCGAGAATGCGCCCTGCAATCTGGCCAGGCTCACCCGAGAGATCGACAACGCGGACGCCAGCGAGAAGGCTCATCCAAGCGGTCCTTGTCCCCGTGACACACTCCCACCCCGCATCACCCGGAACAAAGGAGGCGACTTGTGACACGTTACTTTAGAGTGTATACTCTGATGTAGATAGACAACAGTATCCCAACTAGAAGATTGTGTGGTTGGAATGATGAGTGCTCGATTAACCGACATAGCAAACGCCTCCAAGAACGGACCAAGAGCTCCTCGAAAAGCTGCACGTGCCGCGATGATGAGCCGTCACCATGTCCAGCGCTGGCTGGGCAGCCGCCTCGCATGGGAACGCGAGATTCGAAAGATGGCAAAGGCCCCCCGCACCCCGGTGCTCGGGCCTGTCGCAAGGCATTAGACGGACCATCCTGTTCTGGGTGAACGTACCAACCTGGCCCAACGCGCGGACCTGCACCAGCACCGAGGGACGAAGCGACGCATAACCAACATGACAAAAGGTGACATAACCACGGACTCCGCCAAGCGATTGGGCGCCTAACCAGGCATCGCCATGCCTGCGTCGACACAGAGGACCTGGCCGGTGACCAGCCTCGCGTCGTCACTGGCAAAGAACACCGCCGCGCCGGTCAGGTCCTCTGGCTGCAGAGTCTTTCTCATCGCCGTCATGAAGGTGATCATCCCCATGAGGCTTTCGGGAACTATCTTCTTCGTCGCTTCAGTCATCGTCACCCCAGGCGAAATGCAATTCACGGTGATCCCATACTTGCCAAGCGATCCAGCTAGGAATTTCGTCAGGCCGATAACCCCCCACTTGGTCTGGGAGTAGCTAAACGAGGACAGCTCGCGAAACTCCTCATTGCCCGTCGGTGGCGTTAGGTACATGTAAGCAGCCGATGACGACTGGTTGATTATCCTTCCAGCGCCCTGGTTCACCATGAATGGAGCGACCGCGCTAGCCATGAGCCAGGCGCCATGGAGGTTGACATTAAACACGCGCTGAAGATATTCGAAGCTGTTGTCCTGATTGTCGATGTCGTAGTACAGAGCGGCGTTGTTCACTAAGATATCGATCGACCCGAACCGCTCGTTCACCTCCGCGGCACACCGCTTCGCTGAAGCCTCATCGGATATGTCCGTGGCCACAACGATGACCTCGCCAAGGTGCTCCAACTCCGAGAGCGCTGACGCAGCACGGCCAGGATCCACCTCCGCAACAGCGACCCTTGCACCCTCGGCTAGGAACCTCGCGGCATAGGCCTTGCCGATACCCTGGCCGGCACCGGTCACGATCGCTGACCTACCCTTCAAACGCATCGAGGCTCCTCCTTTGCTTTGCCACTCGGACCTTGTCATCGACTGACACAGCTATACTTGCCTGCAGCCGTGCCCCGCGCTTCATGCGACCCGCTACACCCTATGTATTAGGTTGAAGCGACTCGTGACTACCGGCTCGCCGCTGGAATCGTCCGACCAGACGGTCTCGGTGACGATAAAGGTCATCGTCTTGCCCTTGCTTTCTTTTTCGTAGATGTCCGAGATACGGCCCTTGCCCACGAGCACGTCGCCAACCACCATCGGCCGGTGATATATGAACTCCTGCTCACCGTGAAGGAGGAGACCCCCCTGGCCTCGCAACATCGACAGCGCCTCGATCATTGCGTTCTCGCCCGGATCATCAGGTTGGATCTCATCGAACTTGCCCCAGTACTCCATCGCGAACGGGTAGGTCGGTGGTACCGGTATCGCCGAAAACCCAGCGGCCGCAGCGGCGCTGGGGTCCCGGTACTCCGGGCTCGGATCTTTGACCGCACTTGCAAAGTTCGAAACCGGAGATCTCTCGATCACTACCCGGGATGTCCCTGTCGGCTTTCCTATAACACTCTTATCGATCGGCATCTACACTCCAACACGGTTGGCGGTGACTTGCGTCCTTCCGCTACTCTACTGTGACAGCCACGTCAGTGTCGAGCTGGCGGCTAGGTGCTGTCGGTTGGAGACAGCACTCTCCATGGAGTAGCGCTAGCCTCCTCCATGGGGATGCCACCAGGTTCACACGACCGGCTAAGGAATGAAGGTACCAGGATCCGGCGCCAGGGCCAATGGCGGCATCCACTAGGCGTCGATCAAGGACACATAACAGAGAACAGAACACACAACTGAGAACGCAGCGGACTGCCAACCCAGGAACCGGCAAGGAAGGATCGACAGGGACCCATGGGACTGCTTGAAGGAAAAGTGGCAATCGTAACCGGAGCCGGCCACGGCGTCGGCCGTGGCGAGGCGCTGGAGCTTGCCTCCGAAGGAGCGAGCGTCGTCGTGAATGATCTAGGGGTATCGCTCTCAGGGGACCCTGGTAGCGGGTCAGGATCGAGCCCCGCGGACCAGGTGGTCGAGATCATCCGGTCCCGAGGTGCAAAAGCAGTGGCAAACCGCGATGACGTAGGTGACTTCGACGGCGCTGCAAACCTCATCCGCCAGGCAATAGATGAATTCGGCCGCCTGGACATACTCGTGAACAACGCGGGCATCATGCGAGACAAGATGATCTTCTCGATGACCGAAGACGACTTCGACTCCGTCGTGCGTGTTCACCTGAAGGGCACCTTCAACACGACCCATCACGCATGCGCCTACTGGCGCTCGGAGTCCAAAGCAGGCAGGCAACCCCGTGCTGCGGTGATCAACACCGTGTCGTCTGCAGGACTGCAGGGCAACGTGGGACAGGCCAACTACGGTGCAGCAAAGGCAGGAATCGCAGCGCTCACCATCATCACCAGCCTGGAGATGGTCCGCTACGGAGTCAGGGCAAACGCGATTGCGCCCGGTGGCGTAACCCGCATGTCCGGCACGATCCTAAAGGACCGGGAACTGATGGAGCCCGAAGAGTACACTACCTTCGATCGCCTGAACCCTGCGAACTCCGCTCCGATGGTTGCGTGGCTTGCGTCAGACGATTCACTCCACGTGACCGGTCAGGTCTTCAGAGCCGTGGGGTCAAACATCACCCACTACCGCCCCTGGACCCTCGGCGAGTCAGTCGAGACGCCCAACCGCCCAGCAAAGTGGAGTCCAGCGGAGATCGGACCAGCACTAAATGCCGGCGTGTTCCACTCCCGCCACCCTGGTCTGCAGATGGGCGGCGGATGATAACCGCTCTGGTGCAAACACCGCACTCAGCAGCAGTGAAGGTCGGCTAGTGGAACTCGGCTGGGGCCCCGAAGAGGAGGCTTTCCGCGCGGAGCTCATCGAGTTCCTCGAACGGGAGGCTCCTGCTGAAGCGGTCGGCCGGGACTTCGCGACCGCGGGTGAGGATGAGGGTATCCCCGAGTGGGCCCGTGCGTGGCAGGCAAAGCTCTTCGACTCCGGCTGGCTAGTTCCCGGTTACCCGCGACACCTCGGCGGGAGGGACGCAACCCCGTCTCAAAGTCTCATCTACGCAGAAGAGCTCGCGTCAAGAGGACTTCCGAGGTCGCTGCACTTCCCGGGTTACGCAATCGTCGCGCCGAGCCTTCTTGACTTCGGGAACCAAGAGCAGCGCCAGCTCGCCCCTCTAGCGCTGCGCGGTGACACGATCTGGTGCATCGGAATGAGCGAACCCGAGGCCGGCTCGGACCTCGCGTCGCTTTCCACACGTGCTGAGCGTGACGGCGATCGGTTCGTAGTAAACGGACAGAAGGTGTGGACGTCATACGCGACCTGGGCCGAGAAGTGCTTCTGCTACGTGCGTACCGACGCAGACGCGCCCAAGCACAAGGGGATCAGCGTTCTCATAATTGACATGAACTCCAAAGGCGTCGAGGTCCGGCCTCTCAAGCACATCACCGGAAAGGCGAACTTCGCCGAGGTCTTCTTCACCGACGTCGAGGTGCCGGCCGCGAACCTCGTCGGCAGCTTGAACGACGGTTGGAGAATCACCATGGGGTCCCTGGCCCACGAGCGCGGCGGCCTGTGGGTCCAGGGGGTCGCTGGCTTGGAGCACGTCATCGGGGTCCTCACCGAACAAGCACACCAACTTGGCATCGAGTCCGACGTAGGGGTGCGCAGGTCGCTCGCGCACGCGTACGCTCAGGTCGCAAGTTTGCGAGCACTGGGCTACAAGGGATTCTCGACATTCGCTAAGACCAGCTCGTCACCCGAGCACTCCTTCCTCAAGCTCGCATCCTCCGAGATGTCAAAGAGCCTCGCGGAGCTCGGAGTCCAACTCGAAGGCGGCCTTGGAACCACGCTCGACGACAGCTATATCGACCACGCAGGCCGCTGGGCGAATACGCTCCTCGCCAACTTCGCGGCCACGATCGCAGGCGGGACCTCGGAGATACAGCGCAACATAATCGCTGAACGGGTGCTCGGCCTGCCGAGGCAATGATGATGCAGGCGAGGACCGTCTCGAAGACCGAATTATTGGCATGCGATCAACTCGGAACGGGTGAGATCTGATGAGCACCACGAGCAACGACAGAGCGTACGAAACTCTTGAAGTCGAGACATACGGCTCGGTGACGTGGGTGACCCTCAACCGCCCGGAGGTTCACAACGCCTTCAACGCATCCATGCAAACAGAGCTGAGACACCTCTGGCGTGCGCTGCGTTCAGACGACTCGGTCAGGGTGATCGTGCTAACTGGAGCAGGTGAGAAAGCCTTTTGTACCGGCATTGACCGCACAGAGACGATCGGGGATACGAGGTCGGAGCCCCACCAGGACCCAGATGCCCCCGAGCAGACGGCCTCAAGTCCCGAGGCGGTAGGCGAAACCGGGAAGCCTCGCCCGAAGAAGATCGTCGGTGCGGTGTCAACGCCGTTTATGTTCGATGATCCCGGCGCGAACATCGGGCCAAAGAGCTGCGACCTCTGGAAGCCGGTGATAGCAGCTGTAAACGGCATGGCATGCGGTGGTGCCTTCTACATGCTTGGCGAGGCGGACTTCATTATCGCGGCAGAGCACGCGACCTTCTTCGACCCCCACGTTACCTACGGAATGACCGCCGCCTTCGAGCCGATGCACATGCTCCAGCGAATGCCCCTAGGCGAGATACTGCGCCTCAGCCTCATGGGAAACAATGAACGTCTCTCCGCAAGGCGCGCCTACGAGATCGGGCTCGTATCGCAGATCGTGCCCTACAGCGAGCTGACCGAGGCTGCCTCCTGGGCGGCCCAGGCAATCGCCTCACAGCCTCCCCTCGCGGTGCAAGGAACCTTGCGGGCAATCTGGGCTGCGAGAGAGCTGTCACGTTCACAAGCGCTCGCTCTCGGATTTGCATTCGTCGGCCTCGGCACCGACGCGGAGTCCATCCGCGAAGGCCAGAACGCCTTCGCGTCTGGAAATCGCAGCGAATGGAGGCTTCGGTGAGTAAAAACACTACGCCACTACACGGAACGAAAGGACGAATGTGACCTCAAAGCACTCATCGGCTCCCGGGCGCAGGGTCGCGATCGTCGGCGCAGCGCTCTCGGACTGCGGGCGAGTCGACACGAAGAGCCCCTTTGAGCTTCACCAGCAGGCCTCATCTCGGGCCATAGCCGATGCTGGACTCACGAAGGACGACATCGACGGCTTCATGTCGACTGGCATGGGCGTCCTAGCCCCTGTCGAGGTGGCTGAGTACATGGGCATCAGGCCAATGTGGGCAGATTCGACGGGCGTAGGAGGTGGAACCTGGGAGTTCATGGTAGAGCACGCCTACGCAGCGATATCTGCTGGTCTTGTCGATGTCGTAGTCCTCGCCTACGGCTCGACCGCGAGAGCAGACCTGAAGAAGCGCCTACGGAATGCAAACCTCAGCTTCGGCACGAGGGGTCCCGTGCAGTTTGACGCTCCGTTCGGACACACCCTCATCTCGCGCTACGCGATGACAGCACGGCGCCATATGCATGAGTTTGGCACAACCATCGAGCAGCTCGCCGAGATCGCGGTCTCAGCACGGCACAACGCGTCTTTGAACCCAGACGCCTTCTACCAAGAACCGATAACGATAGACGACGTCATGTTGGCGCAAATGATCGCAGACCCGTTCACGAAACTTCACTGCTGCATTCGCTCCGACGGAGGCGGTGCGATAGTGCTCGCAAGCGAGGAACGTGCCCGGGACTGTGCAAAGACTCCCGTCTGGGTGCTCGGCACAGCTGAGGCGGTATCACACACCACTATGAGCGAATGGGAGGACTTCACCGAGTCCCCCTGTGCTCGCTCCGGCCCGCTCGCCTTTGAAAGGGCTGGGGTGCGCCCAGAAGACGTCGACGTCTGCGAGATCTACGATGCCTTCACCTCGATGGTGCTGCTCAGCCTCGAAGGGCTCGGGTTCTGCGCCAAAGGAGAAGGTGGTGCGTTCGTTGAGGACGGCCGCCTCAGGGTTGGCGGGGAACTCCCGACAAACACCGACGGCGGCGGCCTCTCCTCGTGCCACCCGGGAATGCGCGGGATCTTTTTACTCGTCGAGGCCACAAAGCAACTGCGCGGCGAGTGCGGCGCACGTCAAGTTCCTTCAGCTGAGATTGCCTGCGTGAACGGCACCGGAGGTTGGTTCTCGTCAGCGAGCACAATTATCCTCGGCAGCAACTGAGGTCGGATAGTGGACTTCACCCTCAGCCTGGAACAGGAGATGATCCGCGATACCGCCCGCGAGCTGTGCGCAAATGAATGCCCGGCTTCGCTCGTACGCGAACACATCGATAACCCATCTGCTGCACTCCGACCTTGGCACGCACTCAAGGAGTGGACATCGGTTGCCGACGGGAATCTAGTCGATCTGTGCCTGTTCCTTGAAGAGACCGGCGCATCCCTCTTGCCCGGACCCTTCTTCGCTACGACAGCGCTGTTCATGCCCATGTTGCACGCGATGCGCGACGCGATGACCCAGACGACAGCCGAGCCCGAGAGCTCCTCGAGCCCCACCATGAGCATCGATGGCCTTCTCGACGATGTGCGCTCCGGCGAGATCACCGGGACTGTTGCGGTAGCTGGAAGGGATGCCCGCTGGCTTGCAAACGATCATCTGACCAAGCACTTCGTGCCGGAGGCTGAGCGAGTCGACCTCATAGCGGTCGTGATGGAGGGACCCAAGGTCGCGATCTTTAGGCGCGACGATGTCGCGGTGCGCTCCATCAACACCATCGACCCATCCAGGCACCTGGCAGCGGTGGATATCTCCGGTGCTGTTCCCGCCTTAGCAGCCGTAGACCTCGCGACCGCGGCGTTTGACACGGTCATCGAACGCGCCTTTGTCGCACTCTCTGCGGAGTTGATGGGAACTACCCGCTGGCTTGTCGACTCCAGCATCGAATATGCGCGCCAACGCCGCCAGTTCGGCAAGCCGATCGGCTCCTTCCAAGCGATCAAGCACAAGCTGGCTGACATGGCGCTGCTCCGCGAGCAGGCATGGAGCTCCGTGTACTACGCAGCGATGACACATGATGCTGCGATCCAAACGAGCGGTGCTGACTCCAGCACCGCGAGCGTCACGTCACGCCGCGCTGCCCATGTGGCAAAGGTAATGGCCTCCGAGGCAGCCATCAAGTGTGCGAAGGAAGCCATGCAGATCCATGGAGGCATCGGATATACCTGGGAGCACGATCTGCATCTCTATCTACGCAGGGCGTTCGCAACCGAGGACCTCCTCGGCACAACCACCTGGCACCTTGACCGAATCGCGATCGAGATACTCTGAGCGAAACGGCGAGCGCAAGCCCCTGGCTCTTGCCATCATGGGGTCGCTCAAGCCCAAGCGCACCCGGTCCACGTGAGTGACACCCACTCCGTAGAGTGGGAGCGATGTCGAAGCAGCTGGCCTACCGATCGAGGACGAACGTGGCCTATTCGGCGCGGAATCCAGGCCATCGTTGCGCGGGTTAGCACCACACAACGGGATAGCGTTACTACGGATGCGCAACCTCAGGTCCCCGAGGGCGGGCAAACTCTCCAGCGTTGCCTCGCCCCCAAGCACCAGTTGCTTCTCTTGGTACTGATGGGCCAAGAGAACCAACGAACAGTTCGTCGCCTAGCTATCCAAACGGTCGCCGAGCGTCGATCAGGTCGTCGATGATCTGGAAGTCGCCGACGTTTTCGGTGAGGAGAGGCACTCCCTCTACCTGCGCAGTGGCAGCGATGGCGAGATCGAGCTGGCGCCGTCTTGGGTTGCCGCCTCGGCGAGCTATCGCAGCGGCGAGTTGACCCCAGACCCGGGCAACCTCAACACTAACAGGCAGTGGATCGAATGTTGCCTCGACCACTGCGAGCCGGGCTGTGCGACGCGCCCGCTCGTCATCGTCGCCAGCAACGAGAACACCAAAGTGCAGCTCTGTGATGGAAGCGACGCTGATAGCCGCGACCAAATCGTCCGGTGGGGCAAGTTCGCCAATGAGCACCGACGTGTCGAGCAGGGCCCTCATGAAGCGAACGGGTCCACGACGACGCCTGCTGGCAGTCGCTCGAGGTCGGCATCGAGCCCCCGAGGTGCCTTTCCTCGCCAGATATCGGCAAGTGTCGCGCCGCTCACCCAGCGGCGGCGATGTGCCGGGCCGAGCTCGGCAACGGGGCGACCGGCGACCGTCACGGTGAGGATCTCGCCAGCCTCGACCCGACGAAGCACCTCGCCGACCTGATTGCGTAGCTCCTTTTGTGCGATGTCGCTCATGGTGAACATGGTAGCAGAACTGCTACCATGTTCACTTGAAAGGACGAGGTCGGGCTGAAGGGCCTGGAGCCGATCCCGGGTGCGCCGAGAATGTCATCCGAAAACTGCAGCCTGTCCCTTGACGCCAGGTAGCGGCTCCGAAGAGCCCCCTGACCGAGCGACCCTGTCGCTCCTTTACCGGCCATGCTGTCCGGTGCACCAAGCAACCACCTAGTGATTCTTCTTCGCCGCTCTGGTCGCCAGACAGGAGCCTTTCTCTTGGAATCGAGGAGCGCTTCTCAACCACTCTTCTAGCAGTTGGAAGGAGTCTCGTCCCGCCTCGACCGGGTCTTTGCGGAGGCTTGCTGGCGGATGTAGCTCTGAGCTGGCTCGTCGGCAGTCGACCCGACATTGACTTGCACCATGCGTCGCAATTGCGATGCTCGCCAGACGCTTATCGCTCCACAACCCTCGTCGCTTTGAAGCCTGAACGCGGCAATGTTCCTCTGGCGAGCACTTCCACCTGGGCCCGAATCCCCAAGTGGTCACGTACAGCGCTCGCACACCGCTCGGCTATCGAAAGCGCGTCGAGCACCGCGCCTGGGCTCTCAGCAGCCACGCGAGAACTGCTTGAGACGCCTCTCAGCTCGCTCGTCCCGCTTTGTTCGTCAACAGCGCCACGCGAAAATGGACCCTCCACCCGCACGACAAGCTCAGCTTGCTCATCCAAGGGCCTCACCACCTGGTACTCGAGCACTGGTTCAGCTACCTCGCCAACAGACCTGAGGGCACTCTCGAGCTCAGAGACCTGGAAGCGCTTGCCCTGAGAACACAGCAGATCTTTGAACCTGCCACCCCATAGGCCCCGTATGGTCGTCTCGCCACATGGGCACGGGTCGCGAAGGATTGCGCAGGCCTCTTCTAAGTCGTAGCGAAGGAGACCGTTGTCGCGATCCAGAGTCGTGACGACGAGGTTGCCCCACTCGCCATCTGGCACCTCCTTGCCGGTCTCAGGATCAACCGCCTGGACCACAGCCCAGTCCTCGTGGATATGGGCTCCCGGACTCTGGCCGCAGGGACCCCCAACGAACGAGTAGCACTCTGCTCCAGCGGTCATCAAGGGCATTCCCTTGCCAAGCCCGAAACCAGGCAGTCCCTTGAACTCGAGGCCAGCATCCGCTGGCTTAATCCCCAGCTTCTTTGCCACCTCGAAAAACCGCCCGGTCGAGAAACCCATGAACGGAATGTCCGGCTTCACGCGGGTCCAAAATCTCAGCCCCTGCTCCGCGAGTTCGTCAGTATCGGGTGGCGGGACCCACACGGTGAGTAGCCCAAAGTACTCGTAGGCGCCCGATAGCATCATGCCCCCGCCATATAGGTACCCAGGATGAGCATGCGTCACTATCATCCCCGGGCGATACCCCATGCGCCACCAATTTCGCGCGGCAGACTCGTACTCAACCCAGAGGTCATGGCGCGTCCACAGGATAATCGTCGGAGTGCCTGTCGTCCCGGTGGATGTTCCAAGCCTCACGCATGCTCGTGGATCGGTGAACCTGTACTCGCCCCACGGCGGCGCAACTGCCTCTGAGTCTCTCAGCTCTTGCTTCCTCGTGAGTGGCACTTGATCAAGCTCCGCGACCCCACATACGTCATCTGCGGAGCTGATCCCAGCGTCCCGGAGCTTCTCGGCGAAGAGCTTAACCGGACCCCCCAGGATCTTCGCAATGAGATCTCGGAGCCGTGAGGCCTGCACCTCTCTGAGCTGCTGTGGGTCTGCGGCCTGCATCGCAGGATCCCACAGCACCTGGTCTGGGTCGCGCTTGGCAGGACCCAAGATATCTGCCTTCGTGGCGTACACATCAACCTCCGCTTATGTCCAGGTGCAGTTCCGCAAATGGCCAGAGTAGTTCGCAGGGCATGCATATGTGAAGCATGTGTGAACCACACCGTTCCCGGTGAGTGTGCAGTAGTTGCACACTCACCGGGAACGGTAACTCGCATAGACGTGCCTACCAGTGCTCGCGGCGGCTGCGGGACTCCTTGCGAACGGAGCGGCCACCACCGTCCCAACCGCGGTTAGTAGGGCAACGATCGTGACAGCACAGATTGTACTTTGATCGTCCGGTCCTGAAGGGCCGAGTTTGCGTTCACAGCCGGACGATCAACCGAAACACCCAGCCGATCCTCGCCAGGAGCAAACTCGCGAACAGCCATTATGTCTTCAGTTGGTGGAAAGGACCCGAAATAGGGAACAATCGGGGTTATGAACGTTACAGTCTGTGTGAAGCAGATACCCGACCCCGCGAACCCTGCATCGCTGGATCCCGAGACCAATACGCTCGTTCGCGATGGCAAGCTCATCATGGACGACTCCGATTCCTACGGCGTGGAGATGGGTTTACAGCTGGTCGATGCTGCTGGAGGAGGCGAGGTCACCCTCGTCTCGATGGTGCCGAACCACGAGGTGAGCGGACTCAGAACCGCACTCGCGATGGGAGCGGCAAAGGCGGTCCTCGTGAGCGATGAAGCGCTCCGCGGCTCCGATGCACTATCTACTGCGAAAGTTCTCTGCGCCGCAGTGAAGCGCACTAGCCCAGACCTCGTAATCGCTGCGACTGAGTCAACCGACGGCTACACAGGAACGACGCCCGTGCAGCTTGCAGAGCTCCTTGGGTACCCATCGGTGACCTTCGCAAGAAAGATCCAGCTTGCAGGGGCCAAGGTGGTTGTCGAACGCCAGACCGAGGCGGGATACGACGAGATCGAATGCCCACTCCCGGCCGTCGTAACGGTGACGGCGGGGGTTGTGGAGCCTCGATATCCATCATTCAAAGGGATCATGGCGGCCAAGAACAAGCCCGTGGAAGAGTTCGGCGTCGCAGACCTCGGGATCGACCCGGCCTCGATAGGCTCACAGGGCGCACGCCAGGAGGTCGTCTCGGTAGTGCCCGCACCAGAACGCGACGCGGGTGAGATCGTAGTGGACGAGGGGGACGCTCACGACCAGATCATCGCCTTCCTCGAAACCCTGAAGGTGATCTGAGCCTCGACGCTGCGGGGGCGAAGCCTGAGAAGGCACGGAACGAAGAAAGAACTATGAAGTGCAAGAACACATAGAACCGCACGCAATATACCGGAATTAGGAGGACAAGTGCAGAAGATCTGGGTACTCGTCGAGCGCACCGGCCAAGGTGCAACGAGCCTTTCCCTGGAATTGTTGACTAAGGCCCGCTCGCTCGCCGACGTAGTGGAAGCCTTCGCCTGGGGTCCCGATGTCACCTCGCTCGCAGAAGAGCTTGGGCGATACGGAGCGTCAGCTGTCTATGACATTGGTGACATTGAAGGCGCTCTCCCCGGGGTGCCGGTCGCATCGGCAATAGCAGCACAGCTTGCGGACCAGGCATCCACTGCCTCTCCCGATGCTGTGCTAATCGGCACGAGCTACGACGGCCGTGACGTCGCTGGACGCCTCTCGGCCGCGATCGACAGGCCGGTGCTCACAAACGCGATCGATCTCGCAGTCGAGGACGGTGAGCTGCGGGCACTCCACGCTATCTTTGGAGGCACGCAGACCGCGACTTCGCACTTCACAGGTCCCGGACCTGGAATCTTCGTCGTTAGAGCCAAGTCATTCCCAGCAGAGGAAGCCGGCGCACCTGTGACCTGCGAAGTAGTACCGGCCAGCCCGGCGAACACTGCAGACACGGGTTCAGCGAAGGTGGTTGCTCGCCACGTGGAGGAGCAGTCAGGGCCAAAGCTGGACGAGGCGGATGTCGTCGTATCCGGCGGGCGTGGTCTGTCTCAGAAGGAAAACTACGCGATGATCGAGGAGCTAGCGGGCCTACTCCGGGGCGCCCCTGGCGCGTCGCGCGCGATAGTCGATGCGGGCTGGGTCCCCTACTCCTACCAGATCGGCCAGACCGGAAAGACCGTAAAGCCGACGCTGTACATCGCCTGTGGGATATCCGGGGCCACGCAGCATATGGTCGGGATGAAAGGCGCCAAGAACATCATTGCGATCAACAAGGACCGGGAAGCTCCGATCTTCACCATCGCTGATCTAGGAGTAGTCGGTGACGTCCAGAAGGTCCTGCCAAAGCTGATCGAGGCTCTCAAAGCCCGTAACGCCTAATCACAAGGCGACCAACTCTAGGCCCGGCTCTCCATTCGCAGCGCTCAGAGAACAGAGCCGGCAACGAAGGGAGAATCCACTACTCCTGATCGCGGAACAAGCAACCCGGCTATCGTGGCCTCCTAGGTGATCGCGCTCGGAGAACACGTCGAGGACACGTAATGCTCTTCCCCACTACCGACTTCGCAATGTTCTTCGGCGTCGTGTTCACCCTGAGCTGGCTGCTCAGCCCCTACCCGCGGCGCTGGAAGCTGTTCATGATCTCGGCCAGCTACTTTTTTTATGGCTGGTGGGACTGGCGCTTTATCTTCCTGCTTGCAGCCTCGACCATCGCAGCACACCTCGGAGCTCTCGCAATCCACCGGGCGCGCTCGGATGTAGGCCGGAAGCGGGCAATGGTTATATCCGTAGCGGCAAACCTTGGGTTTCTCGGATGGTTCAAGTACTACGGCTTTGCGGTGGTGAGCTTGGACAATGCTGCCCACGCCCTTGGAGTCGGCCGCCTGCTCCCGCTGCTGCAGATCACGCTCCCGGTAGGCATCTCGTTCTTTACATTCATGGCAATCAGCTACGTGGTCGATGTTTACCGCGGGATCATCGAACCGGCTCCCGCTATCGACACCGCTGTTTACCTTTCCTTCTTTCCTCATATCGTAGCGGGACCGATCGTCAGGGGACCCGAGCTCTTGCCCCAGATCAGGGCAAGACGTGACCCGGGTAAGATCGACCTCCCGGGTGCGTGCTACCTGATCTTCGGCGGGCTGTTCAAGAAGGTCGTCATATCCAGCTTCGTCTCCACGGCAATCGTGAACCCGGTCTTCAATGCCCCGCACTCGCACACCTCGATAGAGATCCTCTTCGCCGTCTACGGGTACGCAGTCCAGATCTACGCTGACTTCAGCGGTTATACGGACATGGCAATCGGGATTGCGATGCTGCTTGGACTCCAGCTACCGCAAAACTTCGATGCGCCGTACACTGCCACCACTCTCCAGGACTTCTGGCGCCGCTGGCACATGACGCTGTCCAGATGGCTCCGGGACTACCTTTACATCCCCCTCGGCGGTAGCCACGGAACAGAGTGGACCACCTACCGCAACATCATGATCACGATGGTGCTTGGGGGCCTTTGGCACGGCGCCGCCTGGACCTTCGCTGCCTGGGGGGCGATCCACGGCATCGGCCAGGTGGTCGGCCATCGCCGCAGGCTCGTGCGTGTGCGCAGGGGAGAGCCAGCAGTTGCTCGAGGACCCTGGCGCTCGGTCTCCCAACGGGTCGTGACCTTCCACGTCGTCTGCCTTGGATGGGTCTTCTTTCGAGCCGACTCCTTTGGCACGGCTTGGACACTCCTCGTCCGCCTCTTCACCGCCTTTGGGCCCGCCCCGCTCGTCACACCAATGGTGCTGCTAGCAATTTCGTTCGGGATCGCGACCCAGTACGTTCCCGGTCAGTTCCGAGACGGTGCGCAAAGGTTCTTCTCAGGACTGCGCCCAGCAGCCCAGGGCGCGCTCCTCGGCCTTGTCCTGCTCGTGATCACCACGCTCGGCCCCCCGGGGGTTGCCCCGTTCATCTACTACCGCTTCTAAGATCCAACGCACCTGACATGGGCTTTGTTGTACGCGTGACCCTGACACCCCGAGCGTAGAGGAGAGCTCGCTAGGGCTGCGGAGGCTAGGCGAGAAGCGAAGGCATAACATGGCGTAAGCTTGACATCATTCCCCGAGCGCCTTGAGGCGACCACCTAACAGTGAACCACGATCCCGACGACACCGGCGTCCCCACAACCCGCTCTACGTCCGCGTCCCCGCCCGAGACAGGCCGGGACGCGGACGCTCACGCACGCGCCGTCATGGTGGTGCGTACCCGAACAGCGCCTACGAAGCTTGGGAACTTGCGCGACTCGTCCTGGAAGGCATGTCAGAGAACCTGGAGCAGATGGCGGGCGTGGAAGGAGCGTGAGCGTCTCGCTCCATCTCGCAACGCTCCAATACGACGGATCGCCACAGTTGGGCTCATCTGCTTCAGCCTCTGGCTACTACTCGATGCACATGCGATGGAACGCTCAGCCCTGGCCTCGCCACTTGGCACCCGACGGAGCGTCTCCATAGCGGTTCTCAGGCCGATCTCGTGGATCAGCGTCCACCTCGGCCTCAGCCAAATTGTCACCACTGCACACAGGGCAATGGGTCGCCACGGCGCGAGCGGAGCGCAGCTCGTGATCAAGGGAGCGATGAGCCCCGCACGGGGGCCCAGCCATGCGAGCTTGCCAGCCGGATGGCCGCCAGCCCTAAAGGGTCCGCGCTCGCAGGCATCTGCCTCGCCTCCTCCCGTCTACCTCCACCCCAGCGCGTCGAATCCGCTTCGCGTACTCATTGTAGGAGACTCGATCGGCGAAGACCTGGGCTACAGCCTGGTCAACGACCTTGCCGCGACAGGTGCGGTCGGAGCCATTCTCGATGCCCACGTCGACACCGGCCTTGCGCGACCCGACTACTTCAACTGGCCGGTCGAGCTGAATGCAGACATGACCAAGTACACGCCTGAGGTCGTCGTTGTCATGATCGGGGGCAACGACGCTCAGAACTTCCTGGTCGGCAACCAGGTGATGGTGGTCGGCACAGCGGCCTGGGTCGCGGCTTACGCACAGCGCGTGGCTCAGATGATGACTGAGGCCACCTCTCGGGGTGCTCGGGTCATATGGGTGGGCATGCCTTCGATGGCAAACCCCACGCTGTCTGCGAGCATGAAGCTGATCGACAACATCGACCGCTCTCAGGCCGGCCTTCATGCCGGCGTCACCTACGTGAGCTCCACGGCCGTGCTCTGCGGCCCAGGCGGGAAGTTCGAGGAGTACCTCACGAACTCGTCCGGAACGGAGATCGCAGTGAGAACACCCGACGGGGTACACCTCGCCATCGGGGGCTCTGAGATACTCTCACAAAGGGTCATGGCCGTCATGAAGCACAGCCTGCATATCATCCTTCCAAGCTAATTTCGCGACCGTGGCTGTAACACCGCATGGGAACCAGAGCGAACTTGAGCTCGCAGTCCGCTCGTTGGAGCATGACATCACATCGTGCAGGGCATGCCCGCGCCTTGTCTGGTGGCGAGAAAAGATAGCTCAGGAACGCAGAGCGGCCTATGTCAATGAGCAGTACTGGGGAAAGCCGGTGGCGGGCTTTGGCGACCTGCATGCAAAGCTCCTGGTGATCGGGCTGGCACCCGCAGCTCATGGAGCCAACCGGACCGGGCGCATGTTCACCGGCGACCGATCTGGAGACTGGCTCTTCGCTGCGCTCCACGCGGCCGGCTATGCGAGCCAGAAGGAGAGCCAGAGCGTTGGCGACTCGATGCAGCTTCGCGGTGTCTGGCTGACCGCGGCCGTCAGGTGCGCGCCACCGGAAAACAAGCCGGTGCCAAGCGAGCAGGATGCGTGCGCGCCCTTCCTCGTACGAGAGATGGAGCTCCTCCACGAGGTCCGGGTGGTGATCGCCCTTGGCCACTTCGCCTACAGAGCTGTCACTCGGATCACCGGACTAAGCCCTCGCCCCCGCTTCGCCCACGGGGCTGAAGTCACGCTACCCGCCAAGACTCCCGGCAGCTTGCCTCGAACTCTCATCTGCTCCTACCACCCGAGCCAGCAGAACACCTTCACCGGCAGGCTGACGATGCAGATGCTAAGCGCGGTGTTCGAAAGAGCTCGAGACCTCGAAGTGCGATGAGACGCTATCCAACAACTGGTCGCAGCACATTCACCAGGCGCGGATGGGGATCCGCGTCAGTGGGCCAGCGCCGCCTGCTCGCTCTCGACAGCCTGCGCAGGAGAGAAACTGCCCCGGGATCGTCGTCCGCTGGTCTCGTCTGGATCGCGTGATCCGCAATCATCGAGTCCATTATCTCCTTGCCCCGCTCGGTGCGTACGATGACGAGCGTCCACTCGCTGTAGGCCCCAATGCCGCCAGCGGAGATGTCTGCGTGTTCGGCAGCGAAGTCCGGACAGGCCTTGCAGCCTTCGCGAGTCCACTCGTAGCCTTCCGCGAGTGGCACCTCACGATAACTGCCGTCCCGCAGCCAGATCTGGAAGAGTCCTTTGATATTGATCTTCGCTATGTCCTCGCGCTTTATGCCATAGCGCTCGTGGAACAGCTCATCAAAGATCGCGTCATCAAAGGTCTTCGAGCACAGCAGGCCGATGTTGAGCTGGAAGCGGCGGGCCACCTTCCCCGCCTTGCGGCTTGCCATAACCGTTGGCACAGACGACTGACAACCCATGCCGACAAGCGCCAGTCGTTCTGCTCCGGCATCGACAGCGCCTTGATACGACAGCGTATTCGCAGAGTACGTGTAGCGCGAACCTGCACCGCTAAGAACCTCGTCGCGCGTACGAGCTACCCCCGGCACTGCGTGCCAGCTCCGGCCATCCCCTTCGAGGTATGACAAGAGGACGGCATCTACTACGTCCTTTTCCAGCGCCCAGATGAGCGCTGCAGAGACAAACCCGCCGTCTTGGCCCGCGTTGTTGATCTCCTCATCCGTCGCCCGGGCCAAGAACATTTCGATGAATTCACCTGCGACCTCTGACTCCTCGCGTTCTCGACCAAACAAGTACCTGTCACACTCTGCTTCCCAGGTTCGAAAGCGCGGGCACGCCCGCGTGCAAAGCGTGCACCCGCGGGCCCCGTAGGTGCAGTCCGACGCACCTCCGTGCTCTTCGAAGTGAAACGGCCTGTACCCACCAGCATCGTCGTATCCGAGCACGTCATACGGGCAGGCAATGACGCAGCCAGCACAGCCGGTGCACAGTCCAGAGGTGACCACTTCAGTAAAGAGCTGCGCCCAATGCGGCTTCTCTATTGGCATTGCTACAGCCTAGCTTCGAAGGTGTCCATAGCAACGGTATCGGACACTGGAACAGTCCACCTGGCTCGCCGCTCAGGCGTCACCAGCGACGCCCTTGGATCGCCCGCTACGCCGCTTTGCCCAGGCCTGCCAGCCCATAGCGCCGACAACGTAAGCGGTTATCCAGACCCCAAGCCCGATGAGCTTGGGCTTGCCTCGCATCTTGTGAACCATGCTCTTGCACTTCGAACACATACGCAACCTCATCTCGCGCCAAGGGTCTCCTCGCTCAACCATAACGCGCACCGCGATGATCCCGCTCGTCCTTGTTTCATCCGACGCGGAGCGCTGGAATGGCCTAACAGCGCAAGCGCTACAGTGACGACCATGAGGCGCGCGCTGGACCACCTGGATTCCTGGCCCGTTGAGATAGCTGCAGCGGCTGTTATCTCGGCTGCTAAGAAAACGCCCTTCGTAACAGACAGCGCGGGACCACTGAGTGTTGAGCTCAGGTGGGCATCGATAACGAAGATCGTCACCGCTCTCGCCGTTCTCGTAGCATATGAGGAAGGGGTCTTGGAGCTGGACGAGCCTTGCGGGCCGCCGGGAGCTACCGTCAGGCACCTTCTCGCTCACGCTTCGGGGCTTGCCACCGAGGGCAACCGGGTGATATGCGCCCCTGGGCGGCGGCGAATCTATTCCAACGCAGGATTTGAGGTCCTAGCAGGCCACCTCGAAGACCGGTCCGGGATCCCCTTTGCCGTCTACCTTGAAGAAGCGGTATTGCAGCCGCTCGGCATGGCGTCCACCAGGCTCGACGGTTCGCCAGCCTCAGGTGCGATAGGTCCACTTGAAGACCTTGTACGCGTCGCTGAGGAGTTGCTCTCACCTCAGACCATCTCCAAAGAGACGCTTCGGGAGGCAACCACGGTGGCATTTGACGGCCTCGACGGCGTCCTGCCCGGGTTCGGCCGCCAGGAACCAAACGACTGGGGACTCGGCGTGGAGCTTAGATCCGAGAAGCATCCACACTGGACCGGCTCGCTGTGCTCTCCGAGCACCTTTGGCCACTTCGGCCAGGCAGGCGGGTTCATCTGGGTCGACCCTGAACGGAGATTGGCATGCGCAAGCTTGAGCAACCGGAACTTCGGCGCTTGGGCCGCGCTGCGCTGGCCCAAGCTCTCCGATGCGGTGCTCGCAGAACACCAAAGCACCTACGGCTGAGGCACTCGATTCCGAGAACCATCGCGGCTAGAGGATCTTGGCACCGCTTCGCTCGCTTGAGTATCTCGACAGGGCCGGGCCGTGGACTTAGGCTGGAGCAGATGAAGGGCGTCATACTCGCCGGCGGGACCGGCACGAGGCTCCACCCACTCACTCGGATCACCAACAAGCACCTCCTGCCCATCTACGACCGGCCGATGATCAGCTACGCTATCGAGGCGCTCGTCACAGCAGGCATAAGCGATCTGATGCTCGTAACGGGTGGAACGCACGCCGGGGAGTTCCTGCGTCTTCTCGGCAACGGACATGACTACGGCATTGACCGCCTACTTTACTCCTACCAGGATCGCCCTGGTGGGATAGCTGAGGCGCTTGGACTCACCGAGCGCTTCGTCGACGGGGAAAAGGTCGTGGTGATGCTGGCGGACAACATCTTCGAGCTCTCGATCCGCTCGGTGGCCCTGAGATTCCTCGACCAGAGCGAGGGGGCGCGGGTGGTGCTGAGCCGCATCACAGATCCAGCCCACCTACGCCACTTGGGTGTTCCTGACATCGCCGAGGATAAGAAGATCCGCAGCATCATGGAAAAGCCCGCCGACCCCCCGAGCCCGTTCGGAGTCACCGGGATCTACTTCTACGGGCCGGAGGTGTTCGAGGTAATCCCAACGTTGAAGCCGTCCGGCCGCGGAGAACTGGAGATCACAGACGTCAACAACTGGTATGTCAGGAGGGGACTCATGGACTACGACATCATTGACGGATTCTGGGGAGACGCTGGCGAGTCGATCGACGCCTACTACGAGGTGAACGACTTCGTCAGAGTTCACGGCGCCAACGGCATAGGCGCCGTGAACTCAGCCATTCGACCTTAGGGCACCGGCATTGGAGAATCCCCGGGCGCGAAAGAGGCCGCGCACAATGCTTTTAGCCGTGCGTAATCGATCTTTCCCGACGGAGACCGCTCGAGCGAGCCGACTGTCACCATGCGTCTCGGCGCCTTGAAGCCTGCGAGCTTCGACTTCACATGCGCTGCTAGCTCGCTCTGCAATACAGCTACTCCCGGTTCCGTCTCGACCACCGCACAGATCACCTCCCCAAAACGCTCGTCTGCTAAGCCGACAACCGCTGCATCCCGCACGCCAGGAAAGACCTTGATTACCTCTTCGACCTCTTCCGGATAAACCTTCTCGCCGCCGGTGTTTATACAAACCGAACCCCGGCCAAGCAACTTTACCGTGCCGTCCTTCTCGACCATCGCGTAGTCTCCAGGAATCGAGTACCGTTTCCCGTCAATCACCTTGAATGTGCCTGCACTCTTCTCGGAGTCCTTGTAGTAGCCGATCGGTCCCCGCCCCTCCAGTGCGAGCACCCCAACCTCGCCGCTTCCTGGCTCGATGTCACGTCCTTCGGCAGTTATAACCCGTGCGTGCTTGCCGAGGGTGAACTCCCCCGTCGAAGACGATGTGGACGAGCTAGCAATCGACGACCCCATCCCCACGGCCTCCGAAGATGCGAACAGATCCGCAAGTATCAACGACGGGATCCGTCGAAGAAAACCCGCCTTCACAGGCTCACTCCAGATCACGCCCGAAGAGACGATCATCAGCAGCGCGGAGAGATCCCAGCGGTCCGGCGCAGCGTCCAACGCCTCAAGAACTGGCCTGCCAAAGGCATCTCCCACGATTACGAGAACGTTGACCCGGTCGCGCTCGATGGTGTCGAGAAGCTCTACAGGGTCGAACTTCCTATTTGCGAGTGTGACGATGGACCCGCCAAGGGACATGACGATGAGGGAGGTGAACAAACCAGTGCCATGCATCAGAGGACACGAGGGCAGAATTACGGGCCCCGGGTCGATCAAGGACTCTCGCAACCCAGCGAGCCCAGTGCCCTCCGGATAGCTGATCGGCGAGGCCGAATTTAGGCTCGCGAAAAGGTCATCCTGGCGCCACATCACTCCTTTGGGCATACCCGTAGTGCCGCCGGTATACAACAGCAGCAGGTCATCAGGGCTGCGCCCCCAGGTGGGGCGGAACCTGGGCGAGGGGGTCTTCACCAGCTCCTCGTACGCGACGGCCCAGTCCGGGCAGGGACCCGATCCATCGTCTACCCAGATCCAGGCGCGCACTGCGCGTACGCGAGCACGCAAGGCTTCGACCCGCTCCGAGAAGGAGCCGTGGAAGATAACCGCCGCAGCGTCGGAATCCTCCCAGATGTGGCCAAGCTCGTCATTCGTGTACCTGTAATTCGTGTTGACCGGAACAAGGGCCGCCTTGAACAACGCAAAGGTCGACTCCAGATACTCCGGACAGTTGAACAAGTAATGAGCAACTTTGTCCTGGTGGGATAGACCCAGATCCACCAACGCCTTGGCGAGTCCGTCAGCCCGTGCGTCGACCTCACGCCAAGTTTGGCGCCGAGTCCCTTGCACCAGTGCAGGCGCATCTGCAAGCGAATCGGCTACAACTTCCCATATGTCTGCAAAATTCCATTCTGTCACTTTGCCAGCCTAGGCTGTAGCGCATGGACTTCGCCCTTCCTGGAGATGATGACCCCCGGCGCCAACAAGTTCGCTCCTGGCTCGAGGCCCACCCTGAGCCGAGCCCGAGAGAGCTCGCCGAGGCTGGATACGTCGCGCCGCATTGGCCAAGGCCGTGGGGACTGGAAGCAGATCCCATCACCCAACTCCTCATCGACGAGGAGATCAAACGCGCCGGAATCTCCCGCCCGTTCAACATGATCGGCACGGGCTGGGCAGGCCCGACGATCCTCCACGCTGGCTCGCAGGAGCAAAAGGACCGGTACTTGATGCCGATCCTTACCGGAGAAGAGATGTGGTGTCAGCTCTTCTCCGAACCCGAAGCAGGGTCCGACCTTGCAAACCTCTCGACAAGAGCAGTGCGCGAAGGGGATCACTACGTGATCAATGGACAGAAGATCTGGACCTCGCTTGCCCACGAGTCGCAACTCGGCATCCTCCTTGCCCGCACCGACCCCAGCGCGCCAAAACACGAGGGCATCTCCTACTTCATATGCCCAATGGACACTCCCGGAATCACCATCCGCCCCATCCTTGACATGACCGGTATGCACTCGTTCAATGAGGTCTTCCTCGAAAATGTGCGGCTCCCGGCATCGAACCTGGTCGGGGAGGAGAACAAGGGCTGGAGCCTCGCCAAGGTAACCCTCGGCAACGAGCGTGTCTCAATCTCAGGACGCGGGGCCATCTGGGGCCAGGGATCCACCGCTGCAGACCTCATCGAGGTGGCAAAGTCAGCTGGTGGGCTGAAGGATCCCGCAATGCGCCAACGCCTTGCTAAGCTCTACATCGAATCAGAGATACTTCGCCTAATCATCTTGCGAACGGTCACCGCAGCGGTCAAGGGGGAACAGCCCGGCCCCGAGGCGTCAGTGCGAAAGCTCCTCTCCGATGAGCATGGAAAACGGCTCCTCAACCTAGCGAAGGATCTCGCTGGCGCTGGCGGCATGCTCGCGAACAGGGGGCCGCTCGGCACGGAACCGGGCTGGTGGGACTTCGGGTTCCTTTTCACCCCCGCGATCACGCTCGCAGGAGGAACAGCTGAGGTGCAGCGAAACATCCTCGCAGAGCGGGTCCTCGGGCTCCCCCGCGAGGTCGATCCCGATGAGGGCGTTCCGTGGTCCGAGCGAGGCAGGCAGGCAACAACTACGCTGAACGGCTGACATCGCTGCCCGTCACGGTCCGCACTCACATGGTCGCGCGGACGGTTGCCAGTAAGCCTTTGGCGTGAGGCGAAAAAGTTACCACACCGGCCCTAATGCAGTGGTTCAGGATCATCCTCGCCCGGAAGCGCTAGCAGCGTTTCCCATATCCCCTCGACGAGGAGAGGGTTGAAGACGCGAACGCCCCGGACATTGAAGCGTTGCTCGCCGTTGTAGAGGACCGCACCTTCGGCGACACGTTTGACCCCCAGGGCGTGGAACTTCTCCAGTCCCCTGATAAAGTCTACGGAAAATGTCCCCGCAGACTTTATCTCCACCGGTACGAGAGTACCTCTTCCCCTGATCAGAAGATCAACCTCGTTGCCATGGGAATCGCGAAAGAAGTACACCTCCGGCCTGATTCCAGTATTCAAGCCCCCCTTTATGATGTCTGCAATCACGAGATTCTCGTAAAGGCTTCCCCGCAACGGATCATGGAATGCCTGTTCTGTCGTATGGATGCCCAGCAAGAAGGCCGCAAGTCCCACGTCGGTGAAGAGTATCTTTGAAGACTTGATCACACGTTTGCGGATATTCTCGGAAAACGGTGGCAGCTCAAACACAATAAACCACCCTTCAGAACCGACAGCCAGTTCTGGATGGTTGTACTCGATACGCCGACGTCGTTCGAGAGTGAAGCAAGGTTTGTTACCTGCCCGACACGACCCGCTAGCAGTACAAGGAACTTCTGGAATTGCGACAGATCGCGCAACCGGATGAGGTTCCGTACATCACGTTCGACGTAGGTTTGCAAGTAACTGTTGAAGAACCTACGCGGCTCAAGTTCTTCTTCGTGAAGCCGCGGAAAACATCCACGGACAATCAAGTCCCAACCGGTGGTGTACAAGGTGTCGCACAGCGACCCGCCGTATCAACCTGAGCTGATGGCATCTACCAATCAGCTCAGGTTGAGTATTTGACCTCCTCCCACGGCTAGAGCCATGGGATTCCGACGTGTCTCCCTGGCTGTCTCGTCGAAGGCATTACGCCGCCTCCGATGCCGTAAGCGAACCACCGGCGGGTGCCGGTGCAGGGATGGTTGCGCCATCTTCGGTGGCGTTGCC
>JAJZXF010000122.1 GCA_021802485.1 Actinomycetes bacterium
GATTACGACGCCGACTCCGATCCAGCGCCGGGCCTTCGATCTGCTCGGCGTCTCGCACCGTCTGGGCTACATGTTGTCATAACAACACGAGAGTCTCCCAGTAAACGTCCTGGTAGCTGGCGGTAGTGCTCGAGACCGCAGGGGGAACTTCGGACTAAGGGCTCCTGGCGCGAAAACCAACGCGGAAGTGTTGAAATAGCACGGACACATCAGCGAAACAGATCAATGCCCCTTCGCGAGGCACGACGGCCGCGGCACCAGATGACACCGGGGTGTTCCTTCACGGCTCCACAGTGCCTTCGGCCCCTCGGGTCGGATAAGAAAAGACCCTGAACTCGGCGCGGCGATGGGAACGCCAGAGCTTCCCCTACCTTCAACCTCGATAGCAGTGGCATATCGAATCGCAAGGCCCGAACTTGTCTCGCCGCCAGCTGCGCGGCCCAAGACCTCCAGCGCCTTATGCGAGTCGACTCGACGCGGGCTGTGAGTTTGCTAACATGCGTGTCACACCCGTGGACACGATCCCTCTTGATGACACCGATGATCGCGCTGGTTTGCGCATGCTTGCGCGCCGCGTAGCGAACCATGATCTCGCTCCAAATGCTGCGCGCTGGGACGAGCGAGAGGAGTTCCCGGATGCCTCCTGGAGCGCATTACGGGCCGCAGAGCTGTTCGCAACAACCATCGGCGAGCGCTGGGGCGGGATGGGCCTTGGTGATATGGAAGCTGCGATAGTCCTGGAGGAGCTCTCGAAGGTGGACGTATCCAGCGCGATCCTTTGCCAACTGATCTTCAACGGCCCGCCAAGGGCAATCGAGCACCTCGGCAACGATGACATGAAGGATCGCTGGCTTCGCTCGGCTGCCGCAGGTGAAGCGCTGTTTTGCATCGGGATCACAGAGCCTGATGCTGGTTCCGCAGCCACCTCGATGCGCGCTCGTCTCGAGCGCGACAACATGGGTTACCGGTTGAATGCGTACAAGAACTACGTGACGGGTGGGCATAGAGCAGCTGCATGCCTCGTATGGTGCCGATTCCCGGATGCAGCCCCACCTTCAGGCATCGGCGCTGTGCTTGTGGACCTCGGCTCAAAAGGTGTGACCATTGCGGGAACCCATAAGAAGATGGGCATCCGCGGATGTACCGAAGCGGAGATCGCCTTCGAAGATGTACGCATAGAGCCAGAAGATGTACTCATCGAGAGCGGTTCCGGCGACTCGAGTGGCCTGAGAACCCTGCTCGCTCACCTGAACCACGAGCGCTGCGGGAACGCTGCAATGTGCATCGGGGCCGCTCAGGGCGCGCTCGAATACGCGATCAGCTACATGGCAGAGCGCAAGGCGGGCCCCACAGCGCTTGCAGACCTGCAGGGTCTCCAGTGGAAGCTCGCTGACATGACCATAGCGCTCGAGGGATCGCGGCTACTTCTCGACAGAGCGCTCGCACTCGCTGGCGGCCCTCAGGGAACACCCCCCGCAATGGAGACTGCGATCGCAAAGGCGGCAGCCAACCAAGCCGCCAAGTACGTATGCGACGAGGCGATCCAGCTCCTAGGCGGCTACGGCTACAGCCGCGAGTACCCGGTTGAACGCGCTTACCGAGACGTACGGGGACTGTGCATTGGCGCCGGCACGGTGGAGATCCAGCGAAATTACGTTGGGGCGAATCTGGCAAGGGGTCGTCACCCTCTTAATCCCCTTTGGTCTACCGAAGGGCCTGGGGCCGCGGTTTCTCGATGAAATCGACGGATGCGCCAATCGCGGACCTTGGGGTCATCACCGCTACGAGTACCCCATCGATCAAAATCACGTCGATCGGCGCTGCACTGGGATCCCTACGCCTCGACGTCTCCGAGATAGCGACCTCCTGGGGCGCGCAGGCAGCCCGCACCTCGGCAACAGTCAGGGTGTGCGCTCCGGACGAAGATTCACTAACCCTTGCATGGCTTGCGGGATCCCAGGCCCTTCTCGCAGCTGGATACGATCCATCCTCTTGCTCAAGTGAAGGTGCTCTAGGGCTTTGGTGGGGAACGTCGCGTCCGCCGTTCGCAGAAGGGCCGAGTCACTCCTACCTCGCGGCAGCACTGTCCTTGCCTGCCGATGCCCCAGGAATGCTCCTGAGCGGCTCACCTCATTCAGGGATGGATGCATTTCTCACAGCCTTAGACTCAATCGCGGCCGGCACAGTGTCGCGGGCACTCGTGGTCGCTTCCGACGCTCCGTTGCCCGGCACCGGGACCGCATGCGAGCGCTTTACGGGCTCGGGGGCAGCCGCCTTCCTGCTCGAGCCGGCAGGTGATGATCTGATGGCCGATCGCGCGGATTCCCTGGGGCAGCGCGCACAAACCAAGACCCCTTCGATGCCTTTGGTTCGCTGGCGAGCTGGGGCCTCGGCACCGGTCCTGGATCGCTATCGTCCCGAGGGCCAGATGATGATCGCTGACCTCTACGACCAGCGGCTCTTCCGTGAAGAGATTCTACTGCCTGCGGTTGCGGCAGTTGGGAAGGCCTTGGATACAGCGAGACAGGCCTCTGAAGCAAAGGCCGGCATCGATTCATGGATCCTGCCAGATCCGGACGGACGTTTGGGACGCTCCGCTGCAAAGCGTCTCGGCGCACGTCGAGCGCTCGCTGAGAGCCTCTTCAGCACAGCTGGCGATACAGGGGCAGCAGCTTGCCTACTTGGCCTCGCTCTAGTGCTCGGCGGAGCTGGCGATGACATTGGTGACGCTAAACACATCACGAGCGAAGAAGGCCGGATCACTCCCGAAAGCTCGGATGTTGAGGCTATCGGGACCATTGCTTACGGTGGCGGCCGTGCGAGCGGGATCGTCGTGGAAAGGCCGGCCGTGAACGTTGAGCAAGAACCCCACAGCATTCCCGGTGCGATCGGGGTGCGTGCAGCGATCACACAAGCCCGCAAAGCCTCGTACTCCGAGGTGCTGCGCTCAAGGGATCAGCTGGTGGCAATGTCGGAACCCATTCCAATGGGCCTGCCACCAGGAAGCGCTGGGTTTGTTCGCGGCACGAACGAGGTCCTTCGTTGTCAAGGGGGACAGTGCGCTGCCTGTGGGTGGGTTTCAATACCACCCACTATCCACCCGACCTGCGTCAACTGCGGTGGCACGGACCTTGACATCATTGCACTGGACCGCTCCGGGGTCGTGCACACCTTCGTGGTCAACCAGACCATGCCCGCACCGTTCACCGCCCCTCTGCCGCTCGTGGTCATCGATCTGGACAGCGGTTCACGCATCATGGTGCAGGGGACCGCTGACAGCGCCGCGGACCTCGGCATCGGCCAGCGAACTCAGTTGGTCCTTAGGCGCTATGCGCTAGAACGCGGAGCTCCGGTTTACGGCTTCAAAGCATGTCCTGAGACACCGATTCGTCAACACCCCGCCGATCACGCCTCCCAAATACCTGCACCGCAGGTAACAGGTGATGATGCCCTGAAGCACGAGAGCGCTGACACGATAAGCGGCATCGCAATCCAAGCCGTGAGCAATTCCAGCAACGAGGAGATCACCTGATGGCCTGGAACCGAGTGGCAGTTGTCGGTGGCGGGCTAATCCACTTTGGCGAGCTGTTCTCGTCAAGCTACGAACAGATGGCACGGGGTGCGCTCGATGCTGCTATGGGAAGCGTCGACTCCGGGTTCGAACCACACCAGATCGAGGCGATCGTCGTTGCTACCCAGCGTGGCAGCCTCTGGGGACAAGAGGGCATCGGCGGAAATACCATTCCGAGTGCTCTTGGGATATCCGGCGTGCCATGCACAAGGGTCGAAAACGCTTGCCCTTCGGGTGCAGACGCCTTCCGGATCGCAGCGATGATCGTCGCGAGCGGTGTACATGACCTTGTCCTCGTCATCGGGGTCGAGAAGATGCGTGACAAGTCCACCGAGGAAGGACTCCTATCCCGCGCAGCTGCTGGGCACCCGGTGTACACGCGGGGCGAAACTGCACCAGTGCTGTTCGCTCCGTTCGCTACGAGGCACATGCATGAGTTCGGCACGACCGCGGAGATGCTCGCTGCGGTTGCGGTGAAGAACCATCACAACGGAACCCTCGATCCCTATGCCCACTTCCAGTCGGAGATCACAACCGAACAGGTACTCGCCTCGCCAACCGTGTGCCAGCCGCTCCGCCTGCTGGACTGCTGCCCACAGACCGATGGCGCTGCTGCGATCATCCTTGCCAGCCAAGACAGGGCGCGCTCGCTCACGAAGAACCCGGTGTGGGTCGCGGGCTTCGGCATGGGAACCGACCATCCTTACCTACACGAGAAGTCCAACTTCACCAGCCTGCCCGCAACGGTAAGCGCGGCCAAGCGAGCTTACGAGATGGCGGGTGTCCGCCCTAATGAGATCGACGTCGCAGAGGTACACGACTGCTTCACCATCACCGAGATACTCGACATCGAAGACCTCGGCTTCTACGAAAAGGGAAAGGGCGGCCCAGCTGCGCTCGAAGGCGAAACCGCTATATCTGGGCGGATCCCGATCAACCCATCGGGGGGCCTCCTGGCAAAGGGACATCCAATCGGGGCGACGGGCGTCGCCCAGCTCGTCGAGTGCTGGTGGCAGCTACGCGGCGAGGCGGGAGATCGTCAGGTCGAGATCAACAATGGCTACGCACTCCAGCACAACGTCGGCGGTAGAGGGTCCGGCGTATCCGTAGTCAATATCCTCACCTCCCGAAACGATAACTAGCCTGCTTGCGCAATAATGCCTACGCTGAGAGTTGCCGATCCGCTTCTATGGCTTTCGAAACCGCTTTGTCACCAAAGCCAGAGCCAGGCTCATGAGCGACCGCAGCGGAGAACGCACATGCTGGCTGAACGTGCGGGACATACAGTCGCCAGGCTGAACGCCTCTTCATCTTCGCAGAGTACATCGCAAGGTCCGCCTGGGAGAGGAGTGCTCTCACCGTAGATCTCGCGTCACTTGAGATCGCGATGCCGATACTCACCCCGACCCTGAGGTGCAGCCCCGTCACGTACAGCGGCTCGTCCAGGGATGCGATGAGCCTCCTCGCGAGCGCTATCGCGTTGCGCGGTGACTCGAGGTCCGGTAGCAGCACGACGAACTCATCTCCCGCGTAACGTGCCACAAGGTCGCGCGCACGAGTGCAGGCCTCGAACTTCGCCGCTATCTCAACAAGAACCGCATCGCCGACCTCATGGCCGAAGGTGTCGTTCACGTCCTTGAAGTCGATTAGGTCGCAAAACAGCACCGCGACAGGCCGGCCAGACCTGCGCGAGTCCACGAGTGCCTGCTTGAGTCTGTCCAAGAAGGCCATCCTGTTCGCGAGCCCCGTCATGTGATCATGCGCCGCTGCAAGCGCAAGCTTCGCCTTCGAGCGCTCCGTCTCTGCTTGGAGCAACTTCACCATGTACGCGACGAATATGATCGCAACAGCGTTCAACCCGGTGAGAGCGTACAGGACTTCGCGGTCGACAAACGACGGGGCAATCCCTGCCGCGATCGCTGCGACACTCACCGCAACGCTCACAAGGCACCACCCGCTGACAGTACGCCACCGCTCGGACCCCAAGCGCTGTATGTTCTCGAAGATCACCAGTGCGAACCCAATGCCGAGCATCGGACCCCAGCCAGTGATCACAGCGAGGGCCGCGACTGCAAGCACCATGCTTGCTATCCGGAGATGGACTACCAGCGCTGTTGGATGATGGAGCAGCTTGAAATCCGAGACGGCCCCTGCAAGCACAAATGCGACCATGACCGCTAGTACGAGCGGGAACGAGACCGGCGCGGCCAGCTGAAAGCGACCGAGCATCCACAAGACGACAACTGCGGCCAGAGCTGCGACCTGGACTACGCCAGCTCCCGGCCTCGCGCGGTAGTAGGACGAGACCTTCTCTGAGAACGCCTGACCATCTGGATGCATGCCTACTTATATCGGCACGGCAGTGATACTTACTTGACCCTAAACGCGCGCTCAGTGGTCACGAGCTGCCTGCCTGGGACTGAGCGCCACCAAGAAGAGCATGCGCGGGCATACCGACAGGCTGCAGATATTGGCCAAGGACCTCGTCAAAGTGCTCTGCGACCTCCCGAGCGGTCCAGCCGCCTTCCCGCCACATCGAGGCAATCTGACGAGGTGTCTGAAAGATCGTGAACGCGTAGCCAGTCCGCCCCAAAACCTGACCGTTGACCCCGCTCGCTTGTTCTGAAGCGAGATACGCAACCAACGGGGCGTTGAGAGCTGGGTCCTCGTCTGGTGGCGGCGAATCCCCAGCAAACAGCCCCTCCGTCATCCTCGTAAGGCCTGCTGGCGCGACTGCATTCACGGTGACCCCGTAGCGCCCAAGCTCGATTGCCCATACAAACGTCATCCCCATAATCGCAGCCTTTGCCGCTGCGTAATTGCTCTGGCCGAAATTCCCCCGGAGTCCCGCAGAGGATGTCATGTTGACAATCCGGCCGTATCCAGCTTCACGCATATAGCGTGCTGCATGCTGGGTGCAGTTGAAGGTGCCCTTTTGATGCACTGCAACCACCGCATCGTAGTCCTCCTCCGGCATCTTCAGTAGGGTGCGATCCCGGACAATGCCAGCGTTGTTGACGAGGATGTCGAGACGGCCAAAGGAGTCCAACGCACTCGCAATGATCCGGCCCGCGCCGTCAAAGTCAGCAACTGACTCATAACTCGTCACAGCCTTGCCGCCTAGCGCCTCGATATCAGAGGCCGTCTGGCTCGCTGCATCCCCTTCCCCCCTTCGACCATCAAGGCTCGCGCCAACATCGTTGACCACGACGCTCGCGCCTTCGCGTGCAAAACACAGTGCGATCTCTCTGCCGATGCCCCGACCGGAGCCGGTCACCACTGCAGCCCGTCCATCCAGCAAGCCCATGCACGATACGTTACTCCGTTCCCCAAACCATCAGCAAACATCTCACTGACGGAATAAGCCTTACCTGATACAGCAGGCTTGGCTCTCTGGGCGGTTGAACTTCCAACCGTGCCGCTGTCGTGGGCAGATGCACGAGGCATCAGGCCACCGCCTTCTTAGGGCTGGGTGAGACTCCGTCAAG
>JAJZXF010000023.1 GCA_021802485.1 Actinomycetes bacterium
CTCGACCAGGTAGTAGTAGGTGTGCCCGCTGACCTTCTTGGAGATGATTGAAGCCATATATTAGGTAATACACTATTTTACGACAAATCGCGAGCCTTTGACCAGGACAAACGCGCTGGTCAGGGGGTTATTTCGAAGAAAGTTCTGAGCCGGTCTGAGAGCAGCTCAATCAGCTAGCCCGGAAAGTCCCGCTAGGTACAACCCGCAGCCAGTCACGAGAAGTAGAAATGCAGCAAGCGCAAGGAACCAGGGCCATCGCTGTGGCCACGATCGCCGTATAGCTGCAAGGATGCGAGCAGCGTCCGTGGTGTTAGTGGTAGTGCTCATCGGGGAACCTCCTGGGTGTGAATATTACGCGGGCAGCCGGGGGCGTGCTCGACTCGCGGGCGATCCTGTCGCAGAAGCCGAGACAGCCCGGTCAAGAGGCGTGCGGCATTGCGCTTGCCGACCCGGGACCACCAGAAGCCGTGAAGGCCGGCGACGGGCACTGGCGATAGCACGACTTGGATTACCGGACGCGCTGTTCGCTATCCCACATCCCGGATCGAAGGTGCGGCCAGATCGCGAGCCTATAGGGGCGAAGGGGACTGCAGCGTGCAGGTGGGCGAGGTCCTGGCCTTCAGGCAGGCTTTCCAGGTGGGTCGGTGTGGAAAGTTGGGTGTCGGATACATTGATAGACTAGAGCACGGAGGCTACACATGATTGCTGTTACTTGGAGCGCTCTTGGCATCTTGACCGCGGTGAGCTTCTCGTTCATTGCCATAGTTCGGGCGGACCTTGCCCGCATGCGCACGGAGCTGAAAGCTGAGATCGTCGGGCTTCGCACGGAGCTGAAAGCGGACATCGTCGGACTCGATGGCAAGATCGCAGGTCTCGATACGAAGATCGAGTCAGTCCGCACGGAGCTGAAGGGTGAGATCGTCGGGCTTCGCACGGAGCTGAAAGCGGACATCGTCGGACTCGATACGAAGATCGAGTCAGTCCGCACGGAGCTGAAAGCTGAGATGGGACGCGCAGAGGATCGCCTGGGGGCGAGGATCGACAAGCTCGATGAGACCACCGGACGGATTGACACTCGCCTCGGCCAGACGAACGAGCGCATCGACGCACTCTACCGCCACCTCGCAGTCCCAGAGGGCCAGCCTGCCTGACTGGCATCCTTTCCGAGCCCAGCGGTAGCAGCGAGTGTCTTGCTTGTTGAGCGTCACGGGATCCACTGCAGGGCTGTTAGAGGTGACGGGGAGCTAGCCGAAAGCGCCGACATCGTCCCGGCCACGAGGAGTGTTCCGCATCGCGTGTACGCGTTTCCCCCCGGGGCGATACAGCGAGCAAACTGCGTCCCGGCGTATGGCTGTACGAGGCGTGTTCAGCGGGGTGGGGCGATGTGGCTGAAGAGCCCCGCCGATGGCCACCTGAAAAGCTTCAATCTCGAATGCCATACGACGGTCTTGTCTGGCAACCCACGTGCACACGCTGGCCCCCTGGCACTCCGTTGCGCCGGCTCACCCAGCGCCTCCCGCTCCCGCCTCGAAGGAGCTTGTCTGTGCAATATGGATGAGCAACGGGTCAGGGCAGCGGTCCGTGTTCGAGCATCGCGACGCCCGAACCAGAACAGATCGTCTTGTCGGCTCCAACCACGTGCTCGAAGGGCTCTGTGCACTTTCGAACAGCGTGTCGCGAGACGCGCTCGATGCAGCCGTAATGTGTCGTAGCCGCAGGTGAGGGCTCTGTAAGTTTGCTGGAGTCAGGGCTCGACAAGTACCTTACGGGCGTTTTCCACAGGAGTCCCAATGTCCCCTTGCGGCGACGTCGCGAGGCTCGGAAACCCGCAGGGCAGAGCGCTTAGCGCTTCTTATTTCCGGTTCAGGTTCGGGTAGAACCCACGAGACCGCAGCTTTGTGTCGTAGCCGCAGCCCACAGGGTGTGGAGCACTGTCTGAACGAGAGGTTTGCAAGCTCTTGTGCAGGTTTCTCGAAGGGTTGGACACGCGGAGCCTCGTGAAACCGAAGCTTTGTGTCGTAGCCGCAGGTGAGAGATGTATTTGGCACATAGGGCGAAAACAGCGTGGATACGTCATGCATGAACACCTCATCTGTGAACTCATGCTGGAAGGACCAAGCGCTCTGTGCTGGGACCGACACCAACGACTGGGTGAGCTCTGCTCCGGGCAATACCCAAAGGGTCCGGGCTCGAAAGACAATATGTGCTACTTGTCCGGTAACAGAGCGCTGTCTCGATGAGGCACTAGCAAAGCCGGAGTGGTCCCTTGGTATCTGGGCTGGCACCAGTGTGAACGAACGAGCGGGGATAGCCCGGACGATGCGGGCGGTCATCGCCTCTGGCACAGACATCCGAGACGATGTCATCTGGGACCGGTTCAATGCCGATGTGGGACTCACCCGTGACGTCGAGACAGCGGTCGAGGCACCAGAGCGGCTTGCAGGACTCCTTGGTTCAAGGCACAAGCTCTCCGTCGTTGCAGCTGCAGCTCTCCTCGCGCGCCACGACGAGGCAATTGCAACACGAATCGCCGCGCGATGTGACCAGCCGGAGTGGCTGCTGCGCGCAGCAGCCCGCATCGGCGCATCGTCGCATCGAGCTGCTAGACGTCGCGCTAACGCTTCGCGGATGCGAAAGGTGCGTGGCCGCGTAGCAGCGTAATGGCCAGGGCGCTACGCCGTATCGGCGAACAGAGCGGCCATCGCTGGCGTGGAGGAGCTGCGGTAGCTGGGGGTCGGACCGGAGTGCGAGACACGCACGCGAGCGATGCAATTTCGTGTGAGGTGTGCTGGTTACAATGCCTACAGACGACTCTCGCTCCCCCCGTTGCAGCCAGAGTGGGCCGGTAGCTTGGGTCAAAGAAGCTGAAGACCCTACCGTCAAAGGCGAGGAGCGGTCACCCGATGCCAGCGACTATGCGCGCGTTCAGAGGCTTTCCACCCATGGAGCCGTTGAAGCTCGCGTTGCCGAAGGTGAATACCCCACCGTCAGAAGCGATCATCCAGTAGCCTCCCATGTTGACACCAGGAGTGATGGCCACTACCGGTGCGTTCAAGGGCTTTCCACCCATGGAGCCCAAGAACGGGGCATCGAACGCGAATACCCCTCCATCTTGAGCAACCATCCAGTAGCCTCCTGTCGTCGAATCCGCAGCGATGCCTACGATCGGCTTGTTGAGGGACTTGCCACCCATGGAGCCATAGAAGCCCGCATTGCCGAAGCTGAAGATGCCACCGTCTTGGGCGACCATCCAGTAGCCTTTGCCGTCTGGGGTGGACGCGATGCCAACGATTGGTGCGTTGAGCCGCTTGCCACCCATGGAGCCATAGAACTTCGCATCACCGAAGGCGAAGATGCCTCCGTCTGCTGCGACCTCCCAGTAGCCAGCGCCATCCGGAGTAGCAGCGATGCCAACGATCGGTGCGTTGAGCGGCTTGCCACCCATCGAGCCATAGAAGTGCGCGTCACCGAAGCTGAAGATGCCACCGTCTCTAGCTACTTCCCAGTAGCCAGCGCCATCGGGAGTAGCAGCGACGCCCACAATCGGTGCGTTCAACGGCTTGCCACCCATCGAGCCATAGAAGCGAGCGTTGCCGAAGCTGAAGATGCCTCCGTCAGCAGCGGCAAGTGAATAGCCTTGCGGAGATTGGAGAATGATCCCGCCGTTCCCGTCATACGCTGCGGTGCCGCCGACTGCGACGCAGTCCGAGGCGGAAAAGCACGACACGCCGATAAGGGACTCTGCACTGCTTGGCACGTTCTCACTTGTCCAGTTAGCACCTCCGTTCGTGGTAACAAGGGCGGCACCCGCGGTACCCCCATCCACGGTGACACAGTCTGATACCGATACGCACGATACGCTTTCAAGCGCGAGCACGCTCTTTGGCACGTTCTCGCTCGTCCAGGTCACACCCCCGTTCGTGGTTGCAAGGATGACACCGCCACTGCCGCTCGAGCCGACCGCGATGCAGTCCAACGGGGTGGAACAGGAGACTCCGCCGACCCATTTCACGCCACCTGGCACGTTCTCGCTCGTCCAAGTAGCACCGCCGTTGGTCGTGGCAACGACATCACCATCACTGCTGGTGGCAGAAGGAGTGTAGCCGACAGCGACGCAGTCCAAGGGTGTCGCACACGAGACGGTGGAGAGATAGGAGAGGTTGCTCGGCACACTCTGGTTCGTCCAGATCACACCACCGTCAGTGGTCGCGATGATGACACCGCCACTGTCGCTCGAGCCGACCGCGATGCAGTCCAAGGGGGTGGAACAGGAGACGCCTGCGAGTGAGCCGCTGTTACCGACGGAGACGCTACTCGGCACGTTCTGGCTAGTCCAGGTGGCGCCCCCGTTCGTGGTCGTGTAGATCAAACCAGAATAGTCGGAATACCCCAAGGGGGCGGTGTGCACAGAGTAGCCAACGATAACGCAGTCTTTCGTATTCGCACAGGATACACCGGTGTAGTACACCGAGAGCGGGAATGATCCAAACTGGTCTCGGCTACCCTGGGTTATCCAGTGTGAGCCGCCGTCCGTGGTTATAGCGTCGTAGTAGGTGTTGTTGTTGTATCCGACAGCGATGCACTCCAGGGCGCTCGGACACGAGATGTCGTATAACGTGCCCAATGTTGGAAACGAGCCAGGCTGCACGGTCCATGTCGCTCGGGTACTCGCTGATGCGGGCGTTATAGCTATCACGACACCAGCGAGTGTTGTCAGCAGCACCAGAGCGGCCAGTGCTAGACGGGTTACAGACCTCCTTGCTCCGTCGCTACAATGAGCCAAGCGCCATGACCGTGGACGCCTCAGTTTTCGTTGCATCACCGCTGCCCTTTGTGAGCATTCAGGCACGAAATGTCCGGTATATGCGGTTGGTCTCATGGCGACACCGGCACTTCACTACTAGCTGCCATCCCGACGACCGGAGCGTTCAGGTGCTTTCCGCCCATCGATCCGTAGAAGTGTGCGTCGAGGTAAGCGAAGATGCCTCCGTCTGAGGCGACCTCCCAGTATCCAAAGCCATCCGAGGTGGATGCGATGCCTACGATCGGAGCGTTCAGTGGCTTTGCACCCATAGAGCCGTAGAAGCCAGCGTCACCGAAGGCGAAGATGCCTCCGTCTGAGGCGACCTCCCAGTATCCTCCGCCATCAGGGGTGGAGGTGATGCCTACAACCGGTTTGTTGAGCGGCTTACCGCCCATAGAGCCGTAGAAGCCAGCGTCACCGAAGGCGAAGATGCCTCCGTCTGAGGCGACCTCCCAGTATCCTCCGCCATCCGGGGTGGAGGTGATGCCTACAACCGGTTTGTTGAGCGGCTTTCCGCCCATCGATCCGTAGAAGCCGGCGTCGCCGAAGGCGAAGATGCCTCCGTCTGCTGCTACCTCCCAGTAGCCCTTGCCATCAGGCGTTGCAGCGATGCCAACGACTGGCGCCTTCAAGGTCTTTCCGCCCATCGAACCGTAGAAGCCGGCGTCGCCGAAGGCGAAGATGCCTCCGTCTGCTGCGACCTCCCAATATCCCTTGCCATCAGGCGTTGCAGCGATGCCAACGACTGGCGCCTTTAAGGTCTTTCCGCCCATCGAGCCGTAGAACTGCGCGCCGCCGAATGGGAAGATGCCGCCGTCTGCTGCGACCTCCCAGTAGCCCGTGGAACACTTATCCGGAGCGACCACGCAGTTCATCGGCAACATCGCAAACTGAACATGGCCAGTGGCGCCTCCACTATTGGGCGCGTTGTACGTACCACGTTGGAAGTAGCTGAAGACGAGGTTGGTGTTGCCCGTAGGGTCGAGTTCAGGGTGGAGCAGATAGTCATAGCACGAAGTGGCAAACACCGTTGGCGAGCACCCTGGGATCACTGCGCTCGTGGTGAGCGTGAACGGACCCCACGGATCCGAGGCGACAGCGAACTGCACCTCTCCCGAATAAGGACCGCCAACGGGCTGGTAGACCATGATGTACTCGGTGCCGTTCTGGGTGGGGACTTTCGACACCGAGAAGGTCCCACCACCGATCACCGCCTGTTGTGCTGTTGTGGCAGAACTAAATGGAGGGATTGGGCAGGTGGCCAGGATGGGAGTTGCCTCCGCGCCATTGGTGGTCCACGATGCAGAGCTGGCAATGGGAGTGGACGGGCAAATCGACGTGGAACCGGTAGGGGGCGGTGTGTCGTAGTACTTGTAGTTCGCTGCGCAAGCCCATACCGGAAAGCTCGTACCGCAAACTGACGTGTTGACGGTGGTTGTTCCCGTGGTTGTGCCCTTTGGGCTGAGTGACAGGTTGATCCTCGCCAGATAGACGTAATGGGACCAGTTGCCGACTGGCGTGTATATGTATAGGTGGTTCTCGTTGGGGCCCAGGACTGCACCGGATGCGAAGCCATCCTGCGGGGTCGCCGGGCTGCTGGTGTCACACTTCGCGATGCCAGGACCACTACAGTTGAGCTCTTGAGGACTGGATGAGGGGAAGGGGAACAGGTTGTCATATATCGATGACGGCTGGTTCGTTGTAGACCCTGTGACGTTGACCTCGCCAACCCCGACAGAGGGACTCCACGTCGTCTCCAAGTTCATGTCGAAGCTCCAGCCGAGAGGAGCGGCCGTCCCGTTGCTCAGGAACACGATGTCGGAGTACGTGGCGTCTGTGCCGAGCTTGATCTGGGGGATGCACCAGTGCTGGTAGTAGTCAAGGACCTTGTTCGACTGCGTAAGGCTTGCGCTATAGCCGCTAAGGAATGCTCCCACAGGCCGCGTCATGAGGCCAGCGGTCCAGCGCATGCACTGGTAATGGGTCGTCGTCAACGGCTGGGATCCCGGCACGATCACGAAGCCCGCGGAGCTGAGATTCGCACAGTCGGCCGGCCGATTGCTCCCGGCCAGGTCATACGCTGTCAGCTCGTTCGCAGAGATCATGCAGTAGTCAGTCAGGGGTATGGGCGTTTCACCCTTTGTTTTTGCGTCCGTGTCACGGAGAGGGCTCGCGTCGTTGTCACTGTCATTATCCGGGTCGTATGATGGCGCTACCCCCATCTCCAGGAGATTCTGAGCGCTGATAGTGACACTTGGCACCGTTAGCTTGTTCGCGGTCGCCCAAGCGGAGAGTGTGCTGGTGCCCTTTGGCCCTTCGCTCGGCAGGAAAGGACACGGTTGGCTGGGCGCAATCGGGCTTGCAAGACCACTCGAAGTTTCCCCAACGGTCGAATATGGGCAGGGGTACGGCCACGAAGGCTTAGACAAGGTGCCCGTATTCACGTCCTCAGTGAGGAGCGGAAGCTGCGGGGACACCGAAGGTCCAGGGAGCGGGTCCTGCACCGCAGCGGTGCCGCTCGGCGTGAAGTGGTATACATTTTGCTTGGTGCCGGAAGGTGGGGACGGGGACGTGATCAGTCCGAAGTCGTGTGTGATGGTGTCACAGAAGACCCATAGGTCCGCACGGGTCGTGGTCGTCGTGGTCGTTGGGATATTGACCCGCGAGCTTTGGCCACAGTCGCGGTCGACGTTGCGGGCATTGTAGTACTGCGCGGGCAATAGGAGTTCCGATGTGTAGGAGAACCCGTTGGTCGGGTTGCCGATGAGGGTCGCCTGCACTGGTGGCGCTCCGGTGCCATAGCTTGCCATTGGCACCGCGAGCGGGGTCACCTGGTATACCGCTGCACCAGCAAGTGAGAACCCGTTCGCGTTTAGCGCTGTGACGCTCACCTGGTATGTGGTTGCGTTGATGGCATCTGGGACCTGGTACTGAGCCCCGAGCGATACCGAGGTGCTGAGCGTCGTGCACAGCGCTCCTGTGGTTCCGCAGCTCTCAGCGCCGGCGATCGCAGCCTGGAGCCCGTGAGATGATCCGATAAGCCCGCCTGCCTTGCAGGTCGTAGTCGTTGGCGCACAGCTCACGCTGTCGAAACCAAGTACGGAGTTCGCCTGTGTGGCTACGTTCTCAGGCTGCCAAATCGCCCCGTTGTCAGAGGTCCCTTCGAGCACGGGTGCCACCACCGAGCTTGAACCGATAGAAGAGCCTGCGACGTAGCAGGTGCTCGCAGTAGCACACGAGACGCTATAGAGGAATGCATGTGCGTATGTTCCAAGGCCTGCGATCGGGTTCTCCTGTGCCCAGGTGACACCAGCGTTGCTCGTCTGCCATGCGGTCGAGGTCTGAGCACCGAGGAAGCTCGTGCCGATAGCTGTGCACGACACAGTGCTCGCACACGATATTCCGCTCGGGATCTCCAGTGCGCCAGGGCCCTCAGCAGGCCCCATAGCGTTAGCGTTCCAGGTAGCGCCTGCATTCGTGGTGGTGACGCTCATCGGCGCAAGCCCAAGTGAAGTGAGTGACACATCTGCCTTGACTCCTACGAATGTACAGGTGCTCACTGACGCGCACGAGATGGCGTTGCCTGTGATGAGCGGGACGAGCAGGCTCACGATCCCCGCTGGCGGAGCACCTTTGGTGCTCTGCCATGTCGCGCCAGCGTCAGTGGACTCCACGACCTCCGATGAGGCTATGCCGACAAGTCCTACAGCGAAGCAGGTGCTCGAAGATGCTACACACGAGATGCCACCGAGCGATTCGAGGCTCGATGGCACGGACGCTGCCTTCCAGGTCGCGCCAGCGTCGGATGTGTAGAAGATCTCCGGCTTTACGGACAGGCTGAGCTTTGCTGGGAACCCACCTGCAACGCACGAGGTCGCGCTTGTACACGACACGCTCGTCAGGATCATCCCTGGAGCAGATGGGAACGGCACCTCGTTCCAGGTAGCGCCTGCGTTGTTCGTCGCTACGACATATGGCACATAGGACAGCAACGACGAGCCTCCGATCGTCGCAGTTGCGCCGACTGCGATGCACGAGGTTGGGCTCGCACAGGATATGTGGAGTATGAAGCTGTCTTGTGCTCCAGTGAGCTCCATCTGCCATGCGCCGCTTGGCACCGGCGTAGACTGTGTTCCCGGAGGATAAAGAAGGCAGTATCCCTGAAAGCCGATCAGGCACCCGAGCGAGGCGCCCGAGATCTCCGGAGTACTTGGAGGGACCGGGTTCGCTGTGATCTTGTAACCGGTGATCGGAGATCCGCCATCGTTCGCTGGAGGATTGAAACTGACGAGGATCCTCTGGTCCCGTGCGGACGCTACGACGTCTCGTGGTGCGCTCGGCGCCCCGGTAGCACTTGAGACCATAGCTTCACTCGATGGCTGCGACGACACTCCGAACCCGAAGCTGTTCAGTGCCGTGACCGTGAAGGTATAGCTCGTAGCGTCAGAGAGCCCCGTCACGACAGTGCTCGTTGCAGAAGGCGATGCGATGAGCCCGCCACACGATGAGGACGAGGATGAAGATGAGTATGGGCATGCGGGAGATGGCGTGATGAAGTACGCGGTTATCGGCTCAGCACCTTGTGGTGGGGCAATCCAGGTGACCGTGGCGCTGCCAGCTGATCCGGTTGCCTGGACGTCATATGGCACACCCGGTGCTCCAACGGTAGTGCTATGAGACAAGAGCAAGGAGCGAGCGCTCCGATGAGGTGTCGAATGGGTATGCTCAGACGCGGCTGCGACCACAGGTACAGCAGTTACGATGACCACAGCTGAAGCTGCAAGCACCCCGAGGAGCCCGAGCCCGGACCTCCGCAGCCTTGCACGCCTTAACTCTCTCTCTCTCTCTCTCCAAAGAGCCTGTCATCGCCCGCCTCCAATCGCACCCTGATATGGCTGTGGGCCACAGCATAGCAAGCACGTACTGGCATGTCCACGCATTTCCAAAGCAGCACATGACGTCGACGCCCCACACGCGGGCCCGCATTGCCAGCCCCTTCTCCCCGCCGACGCGGCGCACCGCCGGTGCGCCGATCCGCTGGCCGGATCGCACGGAGCGACAACGGGACGCGTGGGCGTTGCCGTCTGTGCGAGCGAGGTGCGCGACAGATCCGCCGTATGGCAGTTGCGGTTGAGCTTTCCAGGTGGGCACAGCTCCGTGGATCGCCCACCAATGGGGAGCAACCCCCCTGAAAAGCCTCGTTAGCAAGCACGAGCCCAGTGCCCCCCCCACCTCCCCGCACCGCACCGCCGCTGCGCCGAACCGGACCGGTCGGACCGCGGAGCACCGGACCGGGTGCCGGGCGTGTGGGTGCGCAAGGTGCCTCCATGCAAGACCGGCTTGCCGGTCTTGCATGGGCGTCCGGGAGCAGGAGCAGCGTGCAGGGGAGCAGTGCCGTGCACTCAGCCTTCAGGGCTGAGTGATGGTGAGCGTGTAGGAGGCCTGGCTGCCGCTATAGCGACGGCCAGGTGGTGCGTATCAGGTGCTTGGGCAAGGGAGTGTCCCATATGCCGGAACCGTTCCGGCAGGTAATAGACCAAGGAAGGAACACCCATGTCCCATGAACTTGAAATCAGAGATGGCATTGCGAGTTTCGTATCCGCACGCAAGCCTGCCTGGCACGGTCTCGGAACGATTGTCGCAGATGCGATGACGAGCGCTGAGGCGCTTGAGCTCTCCCGAGCGGACTACACGGTGTCTGTAATGCCGCTGTTCGCCTTTGATGGCACACGTGCGGTGCGGGTCCCTGACAAGGTGGCGACGACACGGCGCATCGACGCTTCGGCTGAGGTGCTCGGAGTTGTCGGGAGTGTTGAGCAGAGGCAAGTCCACGTGTGACAGCACCCGAGCAAAGGACCGAAGACCCCAGATAGCTCGCTGTCGAGCAGAGCTGGAGTACGCGAAGAGCCAGCAGGAAGCGATCCGAGCACAAGGAAACTCAAAGGCTAACAAGGCGCGAGGCCTCAGGAAACCCAGGAAACCAGCCTACTTGGCTCCTTGGAAGTCCCAAGGGCCAATCGATATTGAATTCACGCTCGCCAACAAGATCAATTGCCGATTTCTCCTAAAGCATCATCCTAGACATGCCGATGTCCTCGAAACACCACCGATTGGACGAGCAACGCAAGGAGGCAACGCACCTTGAGGAAGTTACTAGTGTTTGCAGCGACCGCAGTCACAGCGGTCGGGCTTAGCGCATGTCAGTTTACTTCCGGCACCGGACTTTACGCGATCACCCAGACCCTGCCGGGAAACACCCCTACACTTGCACTCTTAGTGTACGGACATCCGAACACCTCGTGCACAGCAACACTGGGTCTCACATCGAGCACCAGCGCACCAACTGGTGTCACGAAGACGACTAGCGCCCAGGGGCTAGCGTTCTGGACCCTGCCGTTCGCACAACGCACTGGGAAAGAGACATGGACCGTTACCTGCGCCGGGGGCGCAAACGCTACAGGTACTGTCCGACCCCCCAGGAAGCACAGAGGTGGCGGCGACGATCACGGGGATCACTGATACGCCAACCCATCGACCGGATCAGTCTGCACACAGGCTGATCCGGTCGCCCGCGTGCCCAATCTGATTGGAGCCCGTGGTGACCGGAGTTAGCGCAAACCGCGAATAAGTGTGCGCCGCCGGGACTGTCGACTTCAGCCATCAGCGACGTCAATCAGATAAACACAACCTGGTGGACCACTACCGGTAGCCAAGCCAGGGCGACAAGGACGGCAACGGGCCCAAGACGCTTGCGTGACTCGAACAAGACCAGGATCGCAAACAGGTACGTCTCCGAGAAGCTCCTGAAATCCGCTTGACCGTTCCATATTCCATACGCGAGCGAGACGCTCAAACACACCAAGAGTACGAAGGCAAGGCGCTCATTGGGCCGGGCAGTAGTTTCACGCCAGACTGTGTCTGCTAGCGCTATCACGACGATCAAGATCACCGCCTGCTCCACCCACAGGTCGGCAGCGGGAGCCGGCAAAGACGTGAACCAATGGACTGCAGCGCGTCCCATGGCCACGAAGGGCAGCCCAAGGTTCGATGCCAGATCGCTGGCGACGGGAGTTGGCGAGAAAAGGCTAACCAGTCCCTGCCATCCGACAAATACCACTCCAGGTAGCACCCAGGCCAGATCGGCGACGCTCGGTAACTCCCTTCTTCGAGCAAGCCCCACGATGCGTAGGATCCCGTAGGCAAAGACCACCAGTACCGGCGTTTCCCGTGTAAGCACCGCTGCCGACAGAACGACCGCGGCAAGAATCCAACGGCGCTCTCGCAAGGCAACAACGCCCCCCAAGGTGAACGCGGCAGTCACAATCTCCGCGGTGTCGCGAGACAGGCTGAAAGGAAAGCCGAAATAACCCACCATCAACAGACCCCAGGCTGAGTGCCTTCCGGCCTGGCGAGCAAGCAAAGCCCCAACATAAGCCACTGCGCCAATTGAGACGAGATTAACGCCAATTAGTGACCAAGGCACAAGAAGGTGGATGCCACCGAGGGAAGCAAGCCAGGCAATTGCAGGGTAACCGATACGCTGGAAGCGGTAGGAGGCATCGATGCGAATTCCAAACGCCCTACGCGAGAAGTTGGCAGGGTCCAGAGCAATCCGGTAGAAGAACTGCCCGTCATAGCCGGTTCCAGGGAACACTCGAATGCCATGGGGCACCAAGCTAGGGTTGGCCAGATCCCTGCCCGCCACCACGAAGTCGCCCGGTTGCCCGTGTGCAGCAAGAGCAAGGCGTGCAACAACGATGAGAATGCCGGCACACAATGCCAATAAAGAAACTCGCGTAGGCGAGCCGGCCCACACGCTCCATTGGCGAACCATCACTCTAGCGACGCGTTGCCATGTGGCCTTTGCTTGCCACGAGCTGCGGGGTGCACGAACGAAGGGTTCGTCCCCACTATCTCTCAAGACCTCTGATCTCGGATATCCTCTGCTCTGCTGTGGCGAAGAATCCGCGGTCGGAGCGACGTTTTCGGTCGTCATCCTACGGTCGCTTCCAGGCAGAAACCTCCATCAATGCTCTGCGGACATCGAGCACCGAACAGATGCTCCCATCACCCAGCCCGAGTCCCATCTGAGTAATTAACATCGCGGACAGATGAGAGCTGGGTGAGAACGGGGTTAGGACTGCGTTATGAACACAAGATAATCAGCCTTGGGCATTTTCAGCGGAACAAGAGCAAGAAGGTGTGCTGTCGGAGCACGTCGGGACGCTCTGACCCTGACAGCGCTTTCAAGAAATGCCAGCGCGGGAAGGTCCTGTTGGACCGTTAACCAGCTTGGGTGGTCTCAATCGCGTCGGGAGCATCGCCGTGCGATGTCTCCTGGTGGACCTCAACAGCTACCGCACGCGACGGAGAGACACCGCCAGTTCTGACCGCTCGAGCGGATGGGCCTGTGCCAACATCGCCGGAGCTGGCGGAGGCGCCACTGGCCGGGCCCTCGGTGCCCTGCGTCTGGCTGCTGCTTTCACCAGGCCGCGGCGAGAGTAAGCTCGCAAAGACCAGCACACCCTGGGTGGTTTGCCTCGTCGATGCCACCACCACTTGGACCCCGTTCTGCCCGATCGCATGATCTGCGTCATTCACGACCACCATATCGCCGTCGGGAAGGTAGCCGATGGCTTGCCTGGATTGGCGGCCAGGCCTCACAAGATCCACCGTCAGGTGCTCGCCGGGAAGGTGCTCCGGCGACAGGCTGGATGAAAGCCGTCTTAGATCCAGCACTGGTGAGCCATGTTTTTCCACAATCGATGCGACCTCTCCAGAGCACGTGATCAAGCGCGTACCCAAGCGCTCTGCTAGCACGGCCACCTTCTCGTTCACGCCTTCGACCTCAGGCACCTCTTCCACTGCAATGCGCACCTCGATCCCCTCCATCCGAAGGGCATCAAGCGACTCAAGACCGCGCTTTGCCCTCCGGGACGACACCGGATCCGGTCCAGCGGCTATGGTCTCCACTTGATCGAGAACGAACTGCGGCAGGACCAACGAGCGCGGCAGAAGGCCCGCTCGTCCCAGAATGAGCAGGTACTTATCCATGAGCGCCGAGGAGTCCAGCAGAGCCGATTCCCCCGAGGGCACTTCGGTCCTATGCGACAACCTTCTGGAGAGATTCAGCGTCTCCACAAACTGCTCGCCCTTGCTAGCCCCAAAGCGCGCCGCCAGGACGGCCATGACCCAACAGAGCGCAGCAAGGCTCGGATAGTCAATTGGTGAATGTACGAGTCCAAGCAACGGAAGACCCGCAACCAACGCCACGAGCAGGCCCAACGCCCCAGTCAATGAGGCCGCGAACACCTCTGCGGGTGGAACATCCCGCAACTTCCGCGTGACCATGCCAATACCACGATCCAGCGTCCGCCCCACGACCCCTCCAGCCACGTACGTAACGAAAGCTCCGAGGGTCGCACCAATCACAGGGGCGATCGAGGTCACACTGATCTCCCTGCCAATCTGGAGACCCGCGATGACCCCGATGAGGACCACCAGCAATCTGAACCCCTCAACAAATACCACTTGCAAACCCCGATTCCCGCGCACCGTTGGCCATCCTGCCCTCTGGCCAACGCAAGCCAAGGCTAACGCTGTCCCAACCACCGGCACCGATTGATCTCACGTCGCCTATATGCTCCAGACTCTTTACGAACCTCCAGCTATGCTCGAAGTTTCACGGCAAACAGCCATCTGCTGCCGCGTACTCGTCAGTGCGTCAATAGCGCCTGCCCGATCACACCACAGCGTCACTCGAGACAATCTAGCTCATCTCGCGACTCCTTCTGCGATCACTCCAGCCAGCGTGTACATCGAACGACGAGATGCCCCACGTCATCACGTCCAACGTCATCGCGTCCAACGACGCCGTGCTGTGGTGTCTACCGCAACGGCACCTTGTGCTCATCGTGGTCCAGTAAGCACAAGGTGCACATCGCCAAGCTCTTGGACATCGCGCCCTTACAAGCGTCGGGCGGCGAGATCATCCGAGCTGCTCTTGCAAGCACAAGTTCACCCTGGAACTCCACCCATAAGGTGCCAGAAAGGCTGCGCTGCAAGACGACAAGGTCATGGCTCGAGCATCTCCAAGCAAGGGGCAAGTAGCAGTGAGATTGATCGGTGCTTGGAGCGCTATGTCGCGCGATTGCTCGACGGCACCACAGGACAACACTTCTATCGCCCTTGCCAACAGGCCATTTGCGTCGGCCAACATGAGAAACGGGCCGCAGTTCGCTATCTTTCATGAGGTGAGCACTGACACCATTCTCCTCAGCCGACACTCAGGCATCGTGGAGGTAACCCTCAATCGTCCCCAGAAAAAGAATGCTGCCAACCAGCAGATGTGGAAGGAGTTGCTTCAAGCCTTCAACGAAGTGTCGCAAAGCGCTGAGGACCGAGTGGTCATCCTGTCTGGCGCACAGGGCGCATTTTGCTCCGGCGCGGATTTGAGCGATTCCGAGAGCATGCCTGCCACCGGGCGCGAGCATCAACTAGTTCGCATGCGTGTGCTGGCCAAAGTCGCTCTTGCTCTACATCGACTGCCACAGCCGACCATTGCAAAGGTCGACGGTGTAGCCGCTGGAGCTGGTGCTGGACTGGCACTCGGCTGCGACCTCGTCGTGGCATCAGACCGAGCGCGCTTCTCCCAAATCTTCTCCAAGCGGGGCCTTTCGCTCGACTGTGGCTCATCATGGCTGCTGCCTCGCATGATCGGGCTACACAGAGCGAAGGAACTCGCATTTTTTGCAGACATGATCACAGCCAGCGAAGCAGAACGGTTCGGCTTCGTTAACAAGGTTGTAGACACCAAAGATCTTGACGATTTTGTAAACGGTTGGGCACTACGCCTCGCGAGCGGTCCACCGCTAGCTCTCTCGATGACCAAACACATGCTGAATGACTCCATGGGGCTAACCATGGAGGAGGCGCTCGAACAAGAGGCGCGGAGCCAGTGCGTGAACTTCTCAACCGAGGATACTTCTGAGGCTCTAAAGGCTTTCACTGAGAAACGCGATCCTACGTTCACCGGCCACTAGGGAAGCCACCAGTTCTGGTTTGCACCACACTTCGCGATCTCGAAGGGCGCCGTGACCCACAGACCGGCCACTAGGGAAGCCACCAGTTCTGGTTTGCACCACACTTCGCGATAGCCAGATTCACGCTTAGCAACCAAGGGCGACGTGCGTTCACCAGCGATTTCCCACCGCATCCGCATAGTTCATCGCAACACGATAAACTAGGGGATCGCCATCCCGATTAGCTCGAAGGATTCCTGCTGGGTGGGCGTTGGACCGGTGAGCTGATCGAACATGGCCAGCAACACGTCACGAACCCACGTGATAGCACGCTACCCTTTTCGCGTAGCTACACGCTACAGCTGACCACCGTCCGGTCCGACAATAGAGTTCGGTGCTAATCGACCAAGCCTGCATCCGGCAACCGAGCCCACTTGGGCTGTCCTTGGCTGGTCAGAAAGGAGTCCGTTATGGGGCATAGGATTGTAGTACTCGGAGGCGGGACCGGAGGCACACTCGTAGCAAACCGTCTCTGGCGCTCATACGCCCACAGCGAACAGGTAGAGATCACCGTGGTCGACTCGAATGATCGTCACGTCTACCAGCCCGCACTGCTCTTCGTTCCGTTCGGTCTGGCAAGCCTCGACGAGATTGTGAGGCCACGCTCGAAACAGCTGCACAGCGGCATCAACTACGAGATGAGCGCCGTTGATCATGTGGACCTCCCCGCCAACCGCGTCCATCTCGCAAATGGCCGCGAGATCGACTACGACGTCCTTGTGGTCGCGACTGGCGCAGTATTGCAGCCCGAAGAGACCCCAGGCATGACAGGACCCGGCTGGATGCAGAAGGTCTTCACGTTTTACTCGCCCGAAGGCGCAGGCGCTCTAGAAGGAGCGCTTGCGACATTCAGCTCGGGACACATCGTGGTGAACCCCATCGATATGCCGATCAAGTGCCCGGTTGCGCCCCTCGAATTCTGCTTCCTCGCAGATTGGTACTTCAAAGAACGTGGCGTACGAGACCAGGTGCAAATCTCCTACGTGACGCCTCTAGACGGCGCGTTCACAATGCCAACAAGCTCGCGAATGCTCGGAAACATGCTCGCGGAAAAAAATATCGAGCTCGTAAGCGAGTTCAACACAGGCGAGGTCGACGGCAAGGAGGGGCGCCTGATCAGCTACGACGGCCGCGAACTTCCCTTCGACCTCGCAGTCGTGATACCGCTGCACGCGGGCGCGGATTACGTCGGGCGCTCCCCGGGGCTCGGGGATCAGTTGAACTTCGTTCCGAGTGACGAGCACACCCTTCAGTCCAAGGCGAGACCCAACGTTTTCGTCATCGGGGACGCAGCAAACGTTCCCACGTCGAAAGCAGGCTCCGTAACCCACTTCGAAGGAGAGGTGCTTGCCGCTAATGTCCGGGCGTTCCTTGCGGGCGAAGAGCTTGCTGCGTCCTTCGATGGACATTCGAACTGCTTTATCGAAGCCGGGTTCTCCAAGGCGCTCCTCATTGACTTCAACTATGACACCGAGCCATTGCCTGGGCGATTCCCGGCGAAGATCGGCGTACCGCTGTTGAAGGAGTCTCGGCTGAACCACTTAGGAAAGCTGATGTTCCAGTGGTTCTACTGGCACGTGCTTCTTCCTGGCCGCGACATCCCCGGATTGGGCTCAGGTATGCCGCACGCAGGCAAGCTAGAGGCTCCAGGCGACGGCACGGACGAACAGAACGAAAGCGACGAAAAGGAGGTGCATTCAAATGCCGGTTAAGAGCTATGCCGGAGCACAGGTCGATGTTGAAGAGGACGGATTCTTCGTCCATCCGGAGCAGTGGTCACAGGATATGGCGCCGGAAATTGCGAGGGAATCTGGGGTTCCTGAGTTGACAGAGCGCCACTGGGAGGTTGTTAGTTTCATGCGCAAGGAGTACCTTGCGAGCGGCGACAGCCCGAGCGTTCGCCTCCTCGGCAAGGCATCGGGCGTGCCTGTAAAAGAGCTGTACCAGCTATTCCCAAAGGGCCCAGCGAAGCTTGCAGCAAAGATCGCGGGCATTCCGAAGCCGCGCAGCTGCATCTAGCGGGCCACTTGTCGAGAGAGGAGAACCCCAATGGACAAGACTATCGAGAAGGTATCCGTCATCATCTCAAAGGGATCACTGGCGGAAATATACCCCGGGCTGATCATGGCGAACGGTGCCAGGGCCGAAGGCATCGAGGCCAACTTGTTCTTCACCTTCTTTGGGCTCGACGCTGTCAACAAGAAGCGGCAGGCACATATCAAGCTTTCAACCGTCGGCAACCCGGGTCTCCATTTGGCAACATGGCTCGGAAGCTTTCCGGGTGTATCAAGCGTCATGACCCGCTATATGGAGCACACCATGGGAGCTGCTGACATACCCTCTATCCCCGAGTTCATCGAGATGATCGCAGACACCGGTGCAGGCCTGTACGGATGCAAGGCATCTGTGGACCTGTTCAAGCTGACCAAGGATGACCTCATTGATCAGGTCGAAGAGATCATCACCGTTGGCGAGTTCTACGAGAAGGCTGCGGGCGGGCAGATCATCTTCACCTGATCCACTCCCGTCAGAACGCTCCCTCTAGCACCTCGACCTCGCTATTCATCACTGAGGCGACGTCGAAGCGGATCCCGCTCGGTCGCGCCCTGGTCTCCTCTTCGAGCCAGCGCCCCGCAAGGAACCGCAGCCTCTGGCGCTTCTCGCGAGTCACCGCTTCAAGCGGATCACCTAAGGCGTCCGATGAGCGTGCCTGCACCGCGCAAAAGATGATCTCTCGCCCACGACGCAAGACAAGGTCGATCTCTCCCTGCCTGCAAACCCAGTTGCGAGACAGCACCTCGTAGCCGGCACCCTCATACCAGCGAGCAGTAGCATCCTCAGCTTGGCTAGCAGGTCCCCGCGAATCCGACCCATCATTCAAACGGTCGCCGCCTTCACCAACGTCGCTCAAGTCAAACCTCTGCGGCGTCCAGAGCGTCGTCCTCCCCGCTGTTGCAGCGATACCGGGACAAGCGAAGGCCGTAGCCCGCCAGCGAAAGACCGGCCAAGGACTTTGGTGGTCCGACGGGTCACTATCGTTGGGCGCGCTTCTCTTTGATCTTTGCTGCCTTGCCTACCCTGTCGCGCAAGTAGTAGAGCTTCGCACGCCTCACCGCACCGTGTGTGACAACCTCTATCTTCGCGACCGTCGGTGCATGGACCGGGAAGGTGCGCTCCACGCCTACGCCGAAGCTCAGCTTTCTCACGGTGAAGGTCTCGCGAACCCCTGAACCCTGCCTACGTATGACGGGGCCTTGGAAGACCTGCACGCGTTCGCGAGTGCCCTCTACGACCCTCACGTGAACCCGGACGGTATCTCCTGGGCGGAAATCGGGCACGCCTTCTTTCAGGCTGTCGCGATCAATTATGTCTGTGGGGTTCACTGCGAAAGATCCTTTCTGGAGCTGACTGCGTCTGCAGCACGACCGTCGGGGCCATTGAGCCCGTAGGGCGCGGGGCGAGCGGTTACGGCTCGTTCTTCCCCGGTAACTCTTCAGAATAGCCGTGCTCGCGCAACAGGCGCACCTCGCCTTCCGTCAGACCCCCGCGGGCCTCGATCAAATCCGACCTCATCCTTATCGTTCGAGCCAGCGACTCAGCCTGGCGCCATCGCGCCACCCTGCGATGATCACCCGATAAGAGCACCTCTGGGACCGCCCAACCCCTGAACTCCGCTGGCCGCGTGTACTGCGGGTACTCGAGGAGGCCATTGGTGAACGTCTCCTCGATGCTTGATGCCTCGTTCCCCATCACCCCAGGGACCAGGCGGGCTACTGCTTCGATCACGACAAGCGCAGCCGCTTCGCCGCCAGCGAGGATGTAGTCTCCCGTAGAGATTTCTCCATCGACCAGGTGGTCTGCAACCCTTTGGTCTACACCCTCATAGCGCCCACACAGCAAGGAAAACCCTCCGGATGCACCAGATTCCAGCGCCGCGAGATCCTTCGCCATGGGTTGATCAAAACGGCGCCCGGCAGGGCCAAGCAGGAGCAGCGGTCTCGGCGGATCACAGCTCTGCACAGCGTCGAAGATCGGTCCTGGAGCGAGCAGCATTCCCGCCCCTCCCCCGAAAGGGGCATCATCGACTGAACGCCGAGGATCAACAGCGCAACTTCTCAGGTCGTGCACGCTCACGGTCACAAGCCCTGACGAACGCGCCTTGCCGAGAAGCCCGTGGCAACAGAACTGCTCGATGGCCGACGGAAATATCGAAAAGACGTCTATGCGCACCCGCATAGCTCCCCGATGAACTTCACACGCCAAGCAGGCGAGCCCCGCGCAACACGGCCACGACACGCAAGGATATGGGCCGCACTCACGTGCATGCCTCGAAGAAGCCGTTCGGAAGGTCTACCACCAGCGCCGCTCTGCCTTCATTTCCACTTGGGGGAGTCTCGCACCCACCCCGGGCGGTCTCCGCGGGCTCCGATAGAAAAACGAGCGGGATCACGGCACCGCTGTCCAGCACAAGCAGGTCGCTCGCGGGATTCGCCTCCAGAGCTACCACGCGACCCAGAGCGAGCCCAGCGAGATCGTGCACCTCACGCCCGACCAGATCGTGCACCCAAAGTGTCCCTGGCGCATCCATTGGCGCCGCCATGAGAACGCACCCCTGCAGCAAAGAGGCAGCGTCCCGGTCCGAGATGCCCTTGAAAAGCACTGCCCAGCGCGTGCCGTGCGCTCTCGAGCGCACCACCTCCAGCTCGATCTCAGACTCCATTTCGATCTCAGGCTCGACACTTGGCACTACCCCGCGATCACGATCCCCGGCCTCGAGTGCACTCCGATCATGATCAAGCTGCGCCTTGCTCGCAGTCAGGATCGACCCCTCATCGAGGCGCTCGGTGCGATTGGTGGTCAGCGAGACGAGCACCTCTCCGTGAAGACCCAACGGCCGCGCTACCCACCCCACGGCAATCCTTGCTGGCCGCGACCACTCGGAACCGTCGCCGGAGCCGTTCAGCAGGTCCGCCAGCTCCCGGGAAGCATCGTCAATCGCTTACGATCTCTACTGGAGCCGCTACACCGTCACGCGCTCCAGCGGCACCAACCACCGTGCGAATGGCCTTTGCCACGCGGCCCTGCCTGCCAATGACCCGCCCTACGTCGTCAGGACCGACATGAAGGCGCAATTGCACCTCCCTCTTGCCCTCACGCGCCTCGACAACCACTGCACCAGGATCTTCGGTGATGCTCTGCGCGACGAATTCGAGAACTGACCTTGCAGTCGCGCCGACGACCCGGTTGCCAGCGTCATCGTCCTCGCCGACCTCGCTTGGCCCGGAGGCGATAACGTTCCCGTTGGGTTCTAAAGAGCCCGCCGCCTTATCGTCGACGCTCACCTGGACACCTCCGCACCGCTGGATCGGAGCTCCGCGATTGCCCCTGAGGCCTCGAGCAGCCTCCCTACTGTCTCGGTTGGCTTGGCTCCCTGCTGAAGCCACTTGATCGCCTTGGCGTTGTCGATCGCTATCACAGCATCCTGATCGGTCGAGGACCTCCCCCTCGGTGCATACGTGCCGACAATCTCGAGGAAACGGCCATCACGGGGGAAGCGAACGTCAGCAGCGACGACCCGGTAAGAAGGTTGCTTTTTCTTGCCCACTCTCATGAGGCGAAGTTTTACGGCCATGTAGTTAAATACCTTTCCTTTCCATCTGTTATTCTGCCCGAACTCGTCGGTTCGGGCCAAGTTTGTACCTGTTCACCAGCCGCGCTTTGGCCAGGCAACCGGCAACTTGCCTGCCTTGCCCAGCCGGGTCAGCTCCCCAAGGCTCTGAGCATCTCCCAGATTCCCGACCGTTCCAGGATCGTCAAGCTGCCCGGGACCTCCAGCGGAGGGCTTTTGGACACCTGAAGACCCGCGCGGCGTGACGCGACCTCCCTTGCGCTTCTTTGCCTTCGGGCCCCTAGCGGGCGGCTTGCCCACCACTCCCAGCTGCTTCTGCATCATCTGCTGAGCCTCTTTGAACTGCTTTAGCAGGTTGCTCACGTCACCTGGAGCGTTACCGCTACCACTTGCTATGCGCAGCCGCCTCGAACCATCGATGATCGCGGGATTCCTCCGCTCAGCTGGGGTCATGGAGCGAATGATCGCCTCAACCCTCGCGAGGTCGCCCTCGTCCACCTTCGCGTCCTTGAGCTCCTTCGGAACACCTGGTAGCAGTCCTATGATGCCAGAGAGCGGGCCCATCTTCTTGATCTGCTGCATCTGCTGGAGAAAGTCGTCGAGATCGAAATGCCCACGGCGGAGCTTCGCTACCGTACTCTCCGCGACGTCGCGATCAATTTCGCGCTCCGCAGCCTCGACCAAAGAAAGAATGTCCCCCATCCCAAGGATGCGACCCGCCATCCGATCCGGGTGGAATGCGTCAAAGTCCGCGATCCGCTCACCCGTCGATGCGAAGGCTATAGGGCACCCTACGACCTCCTTGACCGACAGCGCCGCGCCACCTCTTGCATCGCCGTCAAGTTTGGTCAAAATGACGCCATCGAGGCGCACGGCAGCGTGAAACGCCTCAGCGGTAGTCACCGCGTCCTGGCCAGTCATCGCATCTACTACAAGGAACGTGTACGCCGGGTTAAGTACGGATGCCATGCGAGATATCTCGTCCATCAGCGCCGCATCCACCGTAAGGCGGCCCGCAGTATCGACCACGAGCACGTCCCTGCCTAGCCGCCTCGCCTCCCTTACGCCATTTTCCGCGGTCGCGACCGGATCATGTGGCTCGCTGAACACACCCACCCCCACCTCGGAAGCGAGCACGCGCAGTTGCTCCACCGCGGCCGGGCGCTGGAGATCCGCTCCGACCAGGAGAGGGTTCCTCCCCTGCTGCTTGAACCACCGCGCGAGCTTCGCAGCTGCGGTGGTCTTCCCCGAGCCCTGAAGACCCGCCAGCAGCACCACTGTGGGGGGAGTTGCTGCATACCTGATACGGAGCGTCTCGCCACCGAGGACTTGCACCAACTCCTCGTTGACCGCCTTCACCACCTGCTGAGCAGGAGAGAGACTCTTCGAGAGCTCGGCTTCACGACACTTCTCCGCAACCCTCGCGACGATCGCTCTCGCAACGCCGAAGTTCACATCGGCTTCGATCAGGGCGTCACGAACCTCCCCAAGAGCCTCTGCGATCATCGCGTCGCTAAGGCGACCCCTGCTCCGGAGCCGAGCAAATATCCCGTCAAATTTCTCTGAAAGCGCCTCGAACATGAGAACACCAGGCTACATCATGATTCACCGGTCGCTGTTCAGCGAGGCGCTGGCCACTAGCTGCTCAGTGCAGTATCGCCCCTACGAAACCCTCGGGATCGAACTGCACTAGATCAGCGGGCCCTTCTCCCAGCCCCACCAGCTTCACCGGGATGCCGAGTTCCTCCTGAATAGCCACCACTATCCCGCCCTTTGCTGTGCCATCCAGCTTCGTTAGAACCACGCCGGTCACACCAATAGCCTCAGCGAACTCACGCGCCTGAGCAAGGCCATTCTGGCCTGTCGTCGCGTCTACAACCAGGAGAACCTCGGTCACCTTCCCTGGCGGGCGCTCCGCTACACGACGGATCTTCTTCAGCTCCTCCATCAAATTCGACTTTGTATGCAGACGCCCGGCGGTATCTGCAAGCACGAGATGGTTCCCCTGCGCTCCTGCGTGCTGGACGGCATCGAAGATCACCGCGCTCGGATCGCCTCCTTGCACTCCACGCACGAATCCCGCATTGCAGCGCTTGGCCCACAACTCCAGTTGATCGGTCGCAGCTGCCCTGAAGGTGTCCCCCGCCGCTATCACCACCTGGCGGCCGTTCGCGACCTCACGCGTAGCGACCTTTCCGATCGTGGTCGTCTTCCCCACGCCGTTTACTCCCACGAAGAGCCATACGTTCGTACAACCGGGCTCGAAGGATAGCGGAGCACCACTCGCATGCCTGTGCAGTGTGGAGCTCATCTGAACTTCGAGGGCCGCAATCAGATCCGCAGGCGTCGAGATCGAACCGCCTGCCACCTGCTCACGCAACCCCGCGAGCAACTCCCGGGTCGTTTTCAACCCCACGTCAGCACGGACGAGAGCCTCTTCAAGCTCCTGCCAGGTGTCCACTGATATGGATCCTCTGGCAAGCATCAAGCCCGCATATGAGGCAAACATCCTACGGGCCGCTCCAAGGCGATCCCGGATGCTGGGAGGCTCGGAGGGGAGCTCAACTCCGCCAGCGGTCACCTCGGTCGCCCCTTGAGGACCAGGCGCCTCCGCTAGCCCCACACCCGAAGATCCCGCGGATCCAACGCCCGCTTCGCGAACGGCTCCTCGGCTACCTGGGTCGCTCAGGCCAGCATCCCGACGTCCATCCACCTGACGTCGGGATGCCCTAGCGTGCCCGCGTGAGACGACGATCACCGTTGCGAGCATCAATACCGCAACAACGGCAACCAGTGCGATTATCAATGAAACCATCGTGCGACCATCACCGAGTACCATAGCTGGACTTGACGCCGGCCAGGAGAACTCGACCGCACCGCCTGGGCAGCAAGCGATAGCCCATGCAATGTGCGCGGCATAAGGACTAGATGCGCAAGTCCAGTTCGGATTTCATCGACAAGGCCAGACGGCTCGTGGTGGGTAGGCGCGAGCAAGCAACCTTGGTTCTCTCGGGTAATGGGTTATCTCGAGCTATGGGCTCTGTGGAGCTGTCTGTTTTCTTGAGTCATCTGAGATGGTCCGAGACCAGGAGATCCCTCATCGTGGTGGGACGAAGAACAGCCAGAGTATTTTCGTCGTGGCTTCTCAGCGCATCGCCAGGCGCCCGGGGACGATCGGGGCTGGCAATGCAGTTGATCCCATCAGGTGCCGATCGACTGCCGCGGCTGCTGAGCGCCCTTCTGCAATTGCCCAGACCACCAGGCTCTGGCCCCGAACCGAGTCGCCACACGCAAAGACATTTTCAACGCTGGTCTCCCATGAGGCGCTCACCCCAATGCTCCCCCGGCCGGTCAGCTCCACACCCAGGTCGGCCACGACGCCCTTTGGCTCCGGACCGACAAAGCCAAGAGCGAGGAGCACGAGGTCGCACTCCAGTTCCGACTCTGTGTGAGCAAGGGCCTCGAACGACATGCCTCCTTTGCCACTGGGCACCATCCTTACCTGCCTGTACCCGATTGCGCGGACCCTTTCCAAGGAATCGCCGAGAAACTCGGTGGTCTCGACCGAAAAGATCCGCTCGCCGCCTTCCTCGTGAGCAGCGGACGTCCTCAAGATCACTGGCCAGGTAGGCCACGGGTTCGCGCTGCTTCGAGACAACGGTGGCTGTTCGAGGATCTCGAACTGGTACACCGATAGCGCCCCCTGGCGATGAGCAGTGCCCAGGCAGTCCGCGCCCGTATCACCCCCGCCGATGATCACGACCCGCCTTGAACGCGCAGAGATCGGCGACTCCGAGATCGCACCTTCCTGGACAAGGTTCGCCGGCCTAAGGTACTCCATTGCCAAATGGATCCCATCGAGCTCCCGTCCCGGCACCGCGAGGTCACGCCCCACCGTGGAGCCAAGCGACAGCACGACAGCATCGAACTCTTCGATCACCTTCGCAGTGGGAATGCGTACGACATCCGATGCCCGTGGACCCAAGGGAGCCATCCCTGACTCAGATCCGCTGCCAATCTCGGTATTAGTTAGAAAAACAGTTCCCTCTGCCTCCATCTGGGAAAGACGGCGATCCAGGACCCACTTTTCGAGCTTGAACTCGGGTATGCCATAGCGCAGCAGCCCTCCCGGACGCTCAGCCCTCTCGTAGACCACAACCTCATGGCCGGCTCGAGTCAACTGCTGCGCGCAGGCAAGACCTGCTGGCCCCGATCCGACCACCGCAACCCGCTTCGAGGTCGAGCGTGGAGCGCGTACCGGGCGCACGGACCCATTGGAATGGGCCCACTCTGCGATCTCGAACTCCACCTGTTTTATGGTCACCGGATCAGACGCAATGCCGAGAACACAGGACTCCTCACACGGAGCGGGACACAACCGCCCGGTCAGCTCCGGAAAGTTGTTGGTCGCATGCAGGCGCTCTGCTGCGATGGGCCAATCCCCGCGGTACACAAGATCGTTCCACTCCGGAATCAGATTCCCGAGCGGGCAGCCATCGTGGCAGAACGGTATGCCGCAGTCCATGCACCTTGACGCCTGAACACGGAGGCTCTCCTCTGGGAATGGTTCGTACACCTCGCGCCAGTCGCGCACGCGCAACGTGACGTCGCGCCTGCGAGGAGTCTCGCGGCCGTGCTTCAAGAAACCGGTTCGATCACCCACGGGCAACCGCCATGACCGCATCCTCAACGGACACCCCGTCCGCAAGTGCTCGCTCCGTCGCGTCAAGGACCCGCCTGTACTCCGTGGGCATGACCTTAACGATACTGCCCAGGCTCTCCTCCCAACGCGAGAGGAGTCCCGCAGCCACCTCTGATCCGGTCAGATCAGCGTGACGCTTTACAATCGAGTGCAACCACTCCATATCATCGGTATCCAGCTCTTCGAGGAACACCATGTCGGTGTTCAGATGCTCGAGGAAACCCTTTCCCCGATCATCTGGGCAGTACACAAACGCAACCCCTCCCGACATGCCTGCACCAAAGTTCCTTCCGCAGGGTCCGAGCACCACAACTCGCCCGCCGGTCATGTACTCGCACCCATGGTCACCAACCCCCTCCACGACAGCGCTTGCTCCCGAATTGCGTACGCAAAACCTCTCGCCTACCTGGCCGCGTATGAAGACCTCACCGCTGGTTGCTCCGTAAAGTATGACGTTTCCAGCGATCACGTTGTCTTCTGCGCGAAAACGCGATCCAGCGGGCGGGCACACCACGATCCTCCCGCCAGAGAGACCCTTCGCCAGGTAGTCGTTTGCGTCTCCTCTCAGCTTCATGGTGATCCCCCTTGGCAGGAACGCACCGAAGCTCTGGCCTGCGGAACCGGTGAACTTGAGACTGATCGTCTCGTCCGCGAGGCCCGCGCCACCGTAACGCCGGGTGACTTCGTAACCGAGCATCGTGCCAACAGTCCGGTTCACGTTTCGGATTGGCATCTCGACCTCCACCGGTTCGGCCCGCTCCAAGGCAGGAGCGCAGGCTTCGATCAAGCGTACGTCAAGTGCCTTGTCGAGGCCGTGGTCCTGAGAATGTACGTTCCTCCTCGGGGCTTCTCGGGGAACATCGGGCTCAAACAGGATTGGGGTGAGATCAAGCCCTGCCGCCTTCCAGTGGTCAATTGCTGGCTGGACATCGAGAAGATCGAGACGCCCGACGGCTTCTTCCAAAGACCTGAGCCCGAGCGCCGCGAGGTGCTCGCGCACTTCGGCTGCTATGAAGCGGAAGAAGTTCACAACGTGTTCGGGACGGCCAGTGAAGCGCTTTCGCAGCTCAGGGTTCTGGGTCGCGATACCAACAGGGCAGGTGTCAAGATGGCAGACCCTCATCATGACGCATCCCATGACAACGAGCGGGGCAGTCGCAAAGCCAAACTCCTCGGCCCCGAGAAGGGCGGCTACGACCACATCCCTGCCCGTCTTCATCTGGCCGTCAACCTGGACCACAATCCGACCTCGTAATCCATTTGCGAGCAGGATCTGCTGGGTCTCCGCCAACCCGAGCTCCCAGGGCGCCCCGGCATGCTTGATGGAGCTGAGCGGCGACGCACCAGTTCCTCCGTCATTGCCGGATATCAACACGACATCTGCGTGAGCCTTCGCAACGCCTGCGGCAACGGTGCCGACCCCAACCTCTGACACCAGCTTCACGTGAATACGAGCACGGGGATTGGAACACTTCAAGTCATAGATCAGCTGTGCAAGATCTTCGATGGAGTAGATATCGTGATGTGGAGGCGGCGAGATGAGGCCCACGCCCGGGGTAGCGTGGCGTGTCCTCGCGATCCACGGATAGACCTTATGCCCAGGCAACTGACCTCCTTCGCCTGGCTTCGCACCCTGGGAGATCTTGATCTGAAGGTCATCAGCACTCACCAGGTACTCGCTTGTTACCCCAAAACGGGCCGAGGCCACTTGCTTGATCGCGCTGCGTCTCGAGTCACCATTCGGATCCGCCAGGTAGCGCTCGGGGTCTTCGCCGCCCTCGCCTGTGTTCGACTTGCCGCCGATCCTGTTCATAGCAACAGCAAGCGTCTCGTGCGCCTCAGCGGAGATAGACCCGTACGACATCGCGCCCGTAGCAAACCTACGCACGATCTCATCCACAGGTTCAACCTCTTCGATCGGGACTGGGGCTTGGGCACCCTCTCGAAAGCGAAGCAGTCCCCTCAAGGTCGCGAGGTTCACCGACTGAGCGTCCACGGCACGCGTGTACTCCTTGAAGGTCTCATAGCTACCGGTGCGCGTCGAATGCTGCAGCTTGAAGACGCTCAACGGGTTGAACAGGTGGTACTCGCCCTCCCTGCGCCAGGAGTACTCGCCGCCCACCTCGAGCTCACGATGAGCAAGCTCGGCCGTCCTTGGGAAATGAGCGAGCGTGTGGCGCTCGGCAACCTCAGCGGCTATAACATCAAGGCCTACCCCCCCGAGACGGCTCGCGGTGCCCGCGAAGTACTCCTCCACGAGACCCCTATCCAAGCCGATCGCCTCGAACACCTGGGCGCCGATATACGACGCCACAGTCGAGATCCCCATCTTCGACATGATCTTCAGCACGCCCTTTGACGCGGCTTTTACGTAGTTGGCAACAGCACTCGTAGCGTCACTTACCAGTAGCTCGCCTCTCAGGCACATATCCTCGATCGACTCAACTGCAAGGTATGGGTTCACCGCCGATGCCCCGTAACCGAGAAGGAGCGCCATGTGATGCACCTCCCTCGCGTCACCGCTCTCGACTACAAGGGCAACCCTCGTGCGCGTCTTCTCCCGTACCAGGTGATGATGCACCGCAGAGGTTAGCAACAGCGAGGGTATCGGGGCGAGGGTGACCGAGCTGTTGCGATCGGAAAGGATGATGATGTTCGCACCCGCGGCTATCGCCCGGCTGATCTTCGATCTGACCTCCTCGATCGCGGCGTGCAGCGCCTCGCCTCCCCCCGCGAGCTCGTAAAGCCCATCGATGGTGAAGCCCTTGTACCCGGGCGTCTCAGAGTTCTCGTTCACATACATGAGCTTCGCGAGGTCATCGTTTCCAATAACCGGACCGTTCAAGATGATGCGCCTACATGACTCCTCGCGAGGATCTAACAGATTGGCGCCGGGGCCAATAGCAGTCCGGGTTGAGGTGACCAGCTCCTCGCGGATCGCGTCAAGGGGCGGGTTGGTCACCTGGGCAAACAGCTGCGTGAAGTAGTCATAAAGGAGCCTCGGTCGCCTCGACAGCACAGCTGGAGGGGTATCGGAACCCATGGAACCGATGGGCTCAGCTCCGTTCGCTGCCATCGGCGAGAGGATGGACCTCAGATCCTCGGAGGTGTACCCAAATAGCCGCTGGTGAGCGACGATGGACGCGTGCTTTGGGGTGAGCATGACGCGCGATGGCAGCGAGCTGATCGCCTCCTGGCAACGGTCCAGCCACTCCCCGTAGGGGTGCTCAGCCGCCAGCGAGGCCTTGATCTCTTCGTCCTCGACTATCCGACCAAGCGAGAGATCTACGAGGAACATGCGTCCCGGCTGGAGCCGGCCTTTGCGCACCACCCTCTCAGGATCGATGTCGAGCACGCCAACCTCTGAGGACATGACCACGAGGCCGTCTGACGTCACCCAGTAGCGCGCCGGACGAAGGCCGTTACGATCGAGTACTGCACCGACGACCGTGCCATCTGTGAAGGCCACTGCCGCAGGGCCGTCCCACGGCTCCATCAAGGAGGCGTGATACCGGTAGAAGTCCCGCCGCTTCGGATCCATCAACTGGTTGTTCTCCCAGGCCTCTGGGATCATCATGAGCACCGAGTGCGGGAGGGATCTCCCGCCCATGTGCAGCAACTCCAACACCTCGTCAAAGGAGGCCGAGTCACTCGCCCCTGGCGTGCACACAGGGAAGATCCTCTGGAGCCCCGGGCCAATGAGCTCGCTCGAAAGCAAGGCCTCACGCGCCCGCATCCAGTTCCGGTTCCCTGCAAGCGTATTGATCTCGCCGTTGTGCGCGAGGTAGCGGTAGGGGTGTGCGAGCGGCCAGGAGGGGAACGTGTTCGTTGAGAACCTGGAGTGCACCAGCGCCACAGCGCTCACGAAGCGTTCGTCGCCCAGGTCCGGGTAGAACGCCTCCAGCTGCTCAGCGGTCAGCATCCCCTTGTAGACGATGGTCCGGGTCGACAAGCTCGGAAAGTAAATCCCCGCGAGCTCTCGCTCTGCACGCTTGCGAAGCACGAACGACGCACGCTCGAGCGCGTCACCAGATAGCCGGACCGCTCCACCGGTGCCGCTATCTCCTCGGGCACCAGAAGCTGCGCTGGTCACCCCCCCAGCCACAAACACCTGCGAGATCTTCGGCATCGCCTTTCGGGCGGTTGCTCCAAGCATTGATGGATCCACAGGCACGTCCCGCCAGCCGAGCACGACAAGGTTCTCCTCAGATGCGAGCTGCTCGAAGCTTCTGCGAGTTCGCGCAACATCGCCACCAGAGCCGTCCAGGAAAGCTAGACCAGTTGCATACGACCCCTGATCTGGCAGTTCGAAGCCCGCTACCTCTACGAAGAGATCGTGTGGCAGCTGAACAAGGATCCCCGCGCCATCTCCGGAGTTCGCCTCACTTCCAAGAGCCCCGCGATGGGCAAGGTTCTCTAGCGCGATCAGGCCATCGCGAACCAGCCTGTGGCTGCTTCGTCCCGACAACTCAGCGAGGAACGCTATCCCGCAGGAGTCGTGTTCCATCTCAGGGCTGTACAGGCCAGCTCTTGTTGAGACAGTTCTATTAGGGGTAGCGCCAGTTGCGCTCATCGGTATCGTCTCCGGGTTCAAACTTTGGTAGTGCACCGCGATGCATAGCTGCCACGGTACTTGGTTGCAGAAAAGAAGCTGCCTGCCCGGGACGACGTTGGCCCTGCTGCAGTGACCCTATAATACAGCTTCAGTGACACATGCTGACACACTCGTGGTGGGTGGAGGGATTATAGGTCTCGCAACTGCGTTTCGCGCTCGTGTGAGCGGGCTTTCAGTCACACTCTTAGACCCCTCTCCTGCTCAGGGCACCTCCCGCGTCGCTGCTGGGATGCTTGCGCCGGTCTCGGAGCTCCACTACGGAGAAGAGCGCCTGCTCGAGATGAACATCGCATCGGCTCAGCTGTATCCGTCTTTCGTCGCCGAACTCGAAGACGCAAGCGGGCGCAACGTCGGCTATAGGCGATGCGGGACCTTGATCGTCGCAGTAGACCCCGGTGACAAGGACATCCTGGTAGAGCTATGCGACTACCAGAGATCCTTTGGCCTCGAAGCGACATGGCTCGACTCGCGCGACTGCCGCAGTGAGGAACCGTTCCTTGCTCCTCGGATACAGGGCGGCATCCTCGCCAGTAGCGACCACCAGGTCGACACACGCAAGCTCCTTGACGCTCTCCTCGCCGCAGTCATCAACGCAGGTGTTCGTGTGCTGCACGAGCCGGCAGCAGAGCTCCTCGTTCAACACGATCGGATCGAAGGCGTTCGCTTGGAAAACGATGACACGCTACGAGCTGCAAGCGTCGTCCTCGCTGCAGGTTGCTGGTCAGGAACGCTAGCTGGCATACCTTCAAGGCTCGCTCCACCCGTAAGGCCAGTGAAAGGACAGATACTTCGCCTGAGGGGTCCAGCAGATACCACTTACCTCACCCACACGCTACGGGGCGTGGTGAACGGATCTCCTGTATACATAGTGCCGCGAGGCGACGGTCGCATGGTCGTTGGCGCGACCTCAGAAGAGCGTGGCTTTGACACCGCAGTTACAGCGGGAGCAGTGCATGACATACTCCGCGACGCTAGGCAGCTCCTGCCCCAGATCAACGAGCTGGAGCTAATAGAGGTAAAAGCAGGGCTTCGACCTGGCTCGCCTGACAACGCCCCGCTTGTCGGTGACAGCGGCCTCGACGGGCTCGTGTTCGCAACCGGTCACCAGCGAAACGGCATCTTGTTGACCCCGCTCACCGCTTATGCAGTTGTCTCGTGCCTTACCAGCGAGACGCAATCCGACGCATCGATCACGAACATGCTCGAGTACTGCTCACCCGCACGCATGAACCTTGCAATGAAACCGTGAGGGTTACCAACTGCCGGCCAACGAGTGCCCACCAGTGCTCGTACAGGTGTGCTAGTACGTGGGTGTGAACTTGTCTGACTGGGCCTCTATGGTGGGCGTGAGCAAGCACACGGCGTATCGCTGGTGGCGCGACGGCACCCTACCCGTC
>JAJZXF010000123.1 GCA_021802485.1 Actinomycetes bacterium
CAAATGCAAGAGATCTTCTATCGCCACCAGTACCTTTGGGCGTTGCGACGGGTCCGCTGGAGCCTTCCCTCTTGCTCTTTCCTGTTGCCTATCCCGTAGACGACCTCTTTTACCGCCTGGCCAGACAATGTGCGCACGCTGGCCTGGGTCTGTTAGCGGCGGCGAGTTTGCCTCTTTTGTCCATGGTTGTTCCTCGCTATCTTGCGAGCCTTCTTCGATCCGAAGGGGACCGACTTGAACAGGGTCAGCCTCGAACAGGTTCGCTTCGTGGCTGCCGAGATGAACGGGCGGCCCCGCAGGGTGCTCGGCTGGCGCACACCCGCGGAGGTGTACGCTGAGGTCGCAACGATGGCCGCTTGACCGCGCCCTGTGTAGAAGGAGTTCTTGGAGTGCGAAGCTCTTTGTCGGTGTCCAGATCAGGGCGAGCACCGCGGGTGTTCCGATGTCGTCAATCGCAAGCGCCTTCAATCGGCCGTCGTGGCTGGCGGCCATTGGACTCAGACTCTCGGCGAGCCCTTAGCCGTCGAATTCGTCATGCTCCGGCACGAAGTCGTCAACAGCCCGATCGACATCATCACGTTGCCGACAGCGAGCGAGTTGCAAGCGGTCTTCTCCGATGGAGCGCATCCGCAGACGGCGTAGTCAGGTCTCAACATCCGCAAGCTGACGCCTCGGCTACGTGGCAACGGGCCGACGGAAGGTGAGGCGTCTCAGCTGCCTGGTCGTGCGAAAGCCTTGCGCATTCGCTGAACCTTGGCTCGGATTGCGCACTCTTCGGCGTGATCGTTGACTAGCCCCATCGCTTGCATGAACGCGAACACCGTCGTGGGTCCGACAAACTTCCAGCCCCGTTTCTTCAGATCCTTCGACAGGGCAATCGACGCGGGCGTGGTCGACACGGTCTGCGGCTCGGGCAGGTCCGCAGCATCAGGCTCGTAGCGCCAGATGTAGGAACTCAGCGAACCCTCCTGCTCGTCGAGTCTTACCGCCTGGCGAGCGTTGTTGATCACCGCTTCGATCTTGCCTCGATGACGCACGATGCCCGGGTCAAGTAGGAGGCGTTCGACGTCCTGATCGGTGAAGCTAGCAACCCTGTGGAAGTCGAACCCAGCGAAGGCCGCTCGGAAGTTCTCCCGCTTGGCCAGGATAGTGCGCCAGCTGAGGCCTGACTGAAACCCTTCCAGGCACAGTTTCTCGAAGAGGCGGCGGTCGTCGGCGACGGGGAACCCCCATTCGGTGTCGTGATAGGCCAAGAACTCCGGCGCTGCGTTACTCCACTGGCAGCGCGGTTCGCCGTCCGGGCCGAGGGTCGGCATGGTCAATTCGATGGTCCTTTCCGTCGTGACCGTTGGAACTTGGAAGCCCTCAGGTCAGCAAGAAGCTGAGTCGCTCGTCGGCCGTACCCGGTGAAATCTCGATGATCTCTGCGCTGACGATGTTCTCAGCGACGAACGGGTCGGCATCCACACGGTGCTCCAGTTCCTCCAGGGTGGTGTCGTGCGCCAGAACCGCGCCGCCCAGTCCGGGCTGGATACTGCCAACCAGGAGGAACACGCCATCCTCGAAACCACTCTTGATCCACTCCTCGTGACCGTGCATGTGCTCACCAGCCCGCGCCCTTGTTGCCTGCGAACCGAAGGAATACCACGAACATCTGACGCCTCTCTGTCGGCTCTGGGTGGAGGAGTCCGCCTGGTCACCTGATCCGTTCGCGGTAAGGCCAGCTTCTCCCTCGTACTTGCTCAGCCAGTCACACATCTGATCCACCTAGCGCCGACAAGGCCCTCGTCCCGGAAGGCGTTCGCGAAGGTGGCGATCCCCTGATTGGAGGTTAGCACGTGCATCGCTAGCGCATCGGCCCCGCCACGGTCGATGTGTCGCGGGCTGGTGTCGGGCGATGGGGCTCGTGGCGATGAGCCTGTTCTTGGTTTGCGGCCTCGTCGTGGGCAACATAGCGGTCATCGATGCCTTCGAGGAGCGCCAGGAAGAGAACACTCGCCGGGCACAGCTCGGAAAACCCCTCCGCACACGCAAGCGCCAGCGCAAGACCTTGGCAGATCCTGCGGGCGCAAATGCGCCACCGTAGGCAGAACCGGAACTGCTGGCTGTGATAGCCTGATCCTCCGGGGTCGGGGGACCTTGCTGAACCTTGCTGCACATGCGCACAGGCCCGACGACTTCCAGCGCACCGGCAGACGAGTCACAGGCCCATGGCACAATCAGCCTGCGCCCAAACGTGAAGACGTCCTAGTGGAGACGAGCGGACTCGAACCGCCGACCCCCTGCTTGCAAAGCAGGTGCTCTACCAGCTGAGCTACGTCCCCAATTGACGACCGGTCGCGATTCTTACACTCCGCGTTCGTTCCCTTGTAAGCTTACGCCCTTGCCGCATCGACGCAGCAAAGCCAGTCATCCTGGCACGCGGAGATGGGCCAGCTACGACTTCTCGGCAACCACCTCGACAGCGACCTCTACGGTCACGTCTGTGTGTAGATGCACCACGATCTGGCGCGTACCGAGGGACTTGATCGGTTCATCGAGAACCACCTTCCGCCGGTCGACATCTATGCCCACCCGATCGCGAACTGCGGCAGCGATATCTGACGCAGTGATGGAGCCAAACAGCCGCCCGCCTGAACCAACTTTCGCAGGTATTTCGAGTGTGAGGGCAACGAGCTTGCCAGCTGCCGCCTCAGCGGCCTTGAACGCTTGCACCTCTTGCTTTTCGCGATTTCGCCGCATTGCGAGTGCCTGGGATTCGACAGCGGGTGCCGCCTTCACAGCCCAGCCACTCGGAAGGAGGCGGTTCCTCGCGAACCCGTCCGCAACATCAACGATGTCCCCCCGACGACCGACGCCAACGACTTCCGTGCGCAAGAGAACCTTCACGATGGCTCGCCGGTCTCGTCGACTTGAGAAGTGGGTGGAGTCAGCGGACCCAGCTCATCAGCGGTCAACTCGCCAACCCTCACCTCCTCAAGGACCTCGTCAGCCAACTCAGCAAGAGCCGCTGCCTCCGCTGGAGATGTCTCGGGGCTCAGGCCTGATGACAAGCCTTCGCCATCCGAGAGCCCGTAGGCAGGCCCACGAGCGCTATCCCTCGTGCCCCCTCTTTCTCTTTGCCCGACCTTCTCGTTCACAACTCGCTGCATGTATGGAAGAAGGGCCAGTTCCCGAGCGGTCTTGATTGCGATTGCGATGTCGCGTTGATGCTGGGTGCAGTTGCCAGTTACCCTTCTCGAGCGGATCTTGCCCCTCTCGCTCATGAACCTCCGGAGAAGGTTTGCGTCCTTGTAGTCGATCCAGTCGATGTGATCCTTGCAAAACATGCAGGGTTTCTTCCGGGTTCGCCTCCCTGGGTCACGCTGCATCCGCCTCGTTCCCCTGTCGCGTTCATTTCCTCTCGCCATCTCAGAACGGCTCCTCATCAACTCCATAGCCCCCGGGTGGTGGCTCTTCTGGCGCAGTGGGCGGCGGCCCTTCTGGCGCCGTGGGCACACCAGCGGCCGCACCCGGTCCCCTGCGCTCATTCTTCACAATCTGAGCAGTGGCCCACCTGAGGCTGGGCCCTACCTCATCAGCTATTACTTCCACTTTTGAACGCCGATCACCTTCCGGGGTCTCCCAGCTTCGCTGTTCGAGCCTACCCGTCACGATGACCCGAGCGCCGCGCACCAGACTCTCACTTGCGTTCTCAGCCATCTCTCGCCAGCAGACGACATCAAAGAACGATGTGTTCTCCTCCCACTCTTGAGTCTGGCGATTCTGCCAGCGCCTGTTCACCGCGATCCCAAACGATGCCGTTGCTTGACCTGTGGGAGTGAACCGCAATTCAGGATCACGAGTGATATTCCCCACCAAGGTCACATTATTTCCATTGGACACTTCAATCGCTCCAAACTTCAGTATCTGGTTGCTGCATACATACCCGCCGAGGTCCCGCGACCCGGGTAGTGCTCGGCAACTTCTTGCATCTTTGAGCTACATCACCTCGCTGCTCACTGAGAGGTGCGTGCTCACTACGCACTCTGCTCTTGACCCTTGGGCTGGCAGCAGTTCGAAAAGCACATACAGCCTTCACCGTACCGGCAAATGGCTCAGCCCGCATCAAGGGGCAATCACGATCGCGTCGACCCCAAGTGACCCTCCCCCAACCTGGGTGCGGGACCGGCCGGCTCGGAAGCCGCAGGGCTTCCATTTTCCGATGAGGACGCCGGCAAACCCACCTGAGTAGGCCGCTTTCCAATTGCATGATCCGGCAGCTGAACCACCTTGTAGCGGATCACATCGTCTGCAAGCGCCAGCATCCTGTCGAACTCGCTGAGCGCCACCTGATCGCAGAGCACCTCGATCACGACGTAATTGCCTTCCCAGCGATGCTTTATCTCGTACGCGAGCGGGCGCTTGCCCCAATAATCGACCCTCGCGACTTCAGCGTCGCGCGCTCGCAACTGGTCCAGGGCGCGCCCGACCGTTGCCTCAACCTCTTCGACCTCCACTTCCGCGTCGAAGATAACCATTGCTTCATAACGCCTCACAAGCGTTCAACTCCTTCTGGACCCTGATCAACACCTGGGGCCCCGACCATGCGGGGCAAGGACACGTAGCTAGAACCATACCTCAAATATGAACCGCTACTCGCATCGACTCGAGATGCTCGCACGCGCGCGTCAGTTAGACCCGTGATAACTCTCGTCTGACGTGGGGAAACGACCTTCACGGACATCAGAACAGAACGCCTTCAGCGCGTCCACTGCCACCTGCCTGAGATCAGCATATTTTCTGACGAACTTGGGTGAATCACCAGCGGTCATTCCAAGCAGGTCATGGTATACGAGCACCTGGCCGTCACAGTGTGCCCCGGCGCCTATCCCGATCGTAGGTATACCAATCGAATCGGTAACCGCCGCAGCAACCACGTCTGGGATGCCTTCAAGCACGATGGAAAAACAACCCGCATCCTCCAAAGCTCTGGCGTCTTCGCCCAGCTCCTCCGCAGCGCCAGGATGGCGCGCCTGCACCTTGAAACCCCCCATAGCGTTGATTGACTGCGGAGTGAGACCAAGGTGACCCATAACCGGAATCTCAGCACCAACAAGTGCCTTGATCACAGCAACGCGCCGGCGCCCCCCCTCCAGCTTCACTGCCTGAGCTCCAGCCCTCACAAGAGTTGCTGCGTTCCTCACGGCATCCTTCGCGCCCAAGTGGTAGGTCATCCACGGCAGATCGGCAACGACAAGCGCTTTCGGCCGAGCACGGGAGACGGCCCGGACATGATGGGCCATCTCCTCAATACTCACCTGAAGTGTGTCCTCGTGGCCGAGAACCACCATGCCCAAGGAGTCACCAACAAGCACGATGTCCACGCCGGCAGCGTCGGCGGCGGCCGCACCCGGGCAGTCGTACGCCGTCACCATGACGATCGGATCCGCACCGGTGCCGCGCTTCATGGAGCGTATGCGTGGAACCGTCACGCGTCTGACCTCGTGAGCACTGGTCACTCTTTCAGTCCGCTTCGATCGCGTCGCTCGAGCCGACCTCCGCCTGCAAGGAACATGTGCGCTAGATGGTTCCATGAGCACTGCGGGCACACCTCAACCACATAGCATGAAGCCTCGCTGACACGCTCGGCGAGGCACTGGAGTTCCTCGACGCTTGCAAGGCACCGGCCGCCAGCCGGAAGCCGGGGTCCGAACGCAAACAGGACGTGCACTAACTTCGCCTCTGCGCACACCGGGCACTCCTCAAGTGTCTCACGCCCAACACTGCGCGCTGCGCGCATCAACTCAGGATGGGCATCACACACATCCGAGCGCCCGAGCCTCCCGCTTCGAAATCCAGCAAGTGCAAGGTCCCGGCCAAGCCTGTAGTCCACGAGACCGCCGCGCTCTGGCTGGCGCAACCAACGCGACGTTTCAGAACCGGCACTCACGCCTCAAGGTTAGCGTGGGCACGAAGACACTGGCTCCATTTGGGCACGGGTCCCCTGATCGGAAAGCCGCACTACTCCCTGTTTAGGGTTATATAGTGTCGTCGCTACCAGCGCAGATGGCAGAGAGCGACATTTTCCCAGAGAAGGAAAGACCCGCTACGAAAGCTACCCGCTGCAGAGAACGGACCTTGGCGCTTCAGGTGGCTGGGGGGAGTATCACCCCCGGCTCTCTTCTAACGTGGCTAACGGGCCTATTACGCGAATCCAGGAGCATTCTTCAAAGTCCAACGTAGCGCGCGAGAGCCACCACCTGAACGGCCAAATGGCTCGACCTTACAGACTCCAGCTAGGGACTCAACGGGCAGAAGCCATTTTGAAGCTCCGGGCACTGCGGTCAAATGGCGACTGGGAGCGCTGCTGGCCGTACCAATCCGAAGAACACCAGCGCGTGCACGGCTCCCGCTACCTCGACAACGTCATCGCGACCTCTGCTTGACCCGTCCCTCGAAAAGAGCAGCGCCCGATTGACGACAGCAATGTTCACATGCGATTCCAACACCGACCGCGCTTTGGCGCTGACGCGAGGGTTGTCTCCTTCTTCACAGCGCGCGAGTTGCTGGACGCACACAGATGGAACTGGCCAATCCCGACGCGTGCTTTGCCACGCCCAAGTATGAAGGGAGACCCGAAGCCGCGCACCGACCGGCGTGGCCTCTTGCCGAAGGATGCCTCGTTAGCCGAGCATATAGACCGCAAAGTGTCCCGAAAGGCTGGGTGTGCTCTCTGTCGCCGCCAGTAGCTCATCGAACCGGTCTTCGGGCAGTTGAAGCCTCCCGGCCCTAAAGGGCCGAGATTCCGTGTCGACGCCCTGTCTGAACCGGAAATAACGGCGCTTCCGGGTTCTCTGTGGGTAGCCCTGGTCATGGGATTGCGGGGTAGAGTTGGAGACCGCCGAGGTGGAACCAGATTGCAGTCTTGAAGTGCTCCCGGTTGCGGTACCCGCGTGCCGATACC
>JAJZXF010000124.1 GCA_021802485.1 Actinomycetes bacterium
CTCGACCAGGTAGTAGTAGGTGTGCCCGCTGACCTTCTTGGAGATGATTGAAGCCATATATTAGGTAATACACTATTTTACGACAAATCGCGAGCCTTTGACCAGGACAAACGCGCTGGTCAGGGGGCTATTTCGAAGAAAGTTCTGAGCCGGTCTGAGAGCAGCTCAATCAGCTAGCCCGGAAAGTCCCGCTAGGGTACGTTGGCTATATTCGTTCCAGGCCCCAGTTAGGATCAGTCCATGGTTCGCCCTAAGACATACACAGAAGAGACAGTGGCAACGGCGGTATGCCTGCCAGAGTCTGTGCAAGTTCGCCTTCATCAGGTTGATGTGGACCGTGAGGTCTCTGCGAATTTGCTCGGGACGAGCGCTCTGATGGAGTACCTTGACCGCCTTGCGCTAGCCCCGGAAGCCTTCAGGGCGCACTTTGAGGGGTCTCGCTTGGTCAGTTCAGAGGTGAGTTCGTGAGTATTGCACCGGTCAGAGCCTCAAGGAATGGCCGGCGTTCGCCTACCTCGACGGCGAACTTTGGTTCGGGCCGCCGCGAAAGCCACGACGCTTCGGCGTTCTACGCTCGTTTCGTTGCACCTGAGATTTCAACGGATACCACGATCAATCGTCCCGAGGACGTTGATGTGATATATAACGACGACGCCCGTTCTATGACCAAGGTTGCGTCGGACTCTGTCGCCTTGGTGGTCACCTCTCCTCCATACTTTGCCGGCAAGAAGTACGAGGAGAGCCTCGGTGTTGAAGGCGTTCCCGCTACGTACTTCGAGTATCTCGAACTGCTACACGACGTCTTTGCTGAGTGCAAGCGCGTGCTCGAGCCGGGCGGTCGTATCGCCGTCAACGTAGCGAACCTCGGACGCAGGCCTTATAGGTCGTTGTCGGCGGACGTTACGGGGATATTGCAGGATCTCGCTTTGTTGCAACGAGGTGAGGTTATCTGGTGGAAGGGACGCGCCGCTGGTGGATCGTGCGCCTGGGGGTCATTCCAAAGCCCTGCGAATCCAGTGCTCCGGGACATCACCGAGCGGGTAGTGATAGCAAGCAAGGGACGGTTCGATCGAGCTCTGACACCGTTGCAGCGCGCGAGTCTTGGCCTTCCTTCCACCGCGACTATCTCGCGTGACGAGTTCATGGAGGCTACGACGGACCTCTGGGAGATCGCTCCTGAGAGTGCGAAAAAAGTTGGGCACCCCGCACCGTTTCCGGTCGAGCTCCCGCAGCGCCTCATCGAGCTTTACACATACGAAGGCGATGTCGTCCTTGATCCCTTCATGGGTTCGGGAAGTGCAGCAGTGGCCGCGCTACGAACAGCGAGGCACTTCATCGGCTTTGACACCGATGAAGGATATGTGAAAGCAGCCCGCCGTCGTATAGCCGACGAGCGTGCGCGCCTGGCAGATCAGCGGGAGGCCGCTGCCGTGCGGTTCCGAGTCGAGCGTCCGGCAGTCAAGCCAGCCAGCGAGTCTGAGGACTCCCAAGCGAGCGCCGTACGCGAGGGGCGTCAGGCAAAGGAACTCGCTCGCCTGCTCCTACAGGCCAGTGGGTTCAAGGATATCCGAGAGGAAGTGAAGCTCCGGGGGTTAGGCGTTGTACTGAGCTTTGTCGCGACTGACCGGACGGGTGACGACTGGGCATTTGACGTCTCGGGGGCGTTCACGTCAAGCCGCGCTGGACTCCGGCATGCAGACACCTTATGGAAGTCGCTCGGAAAGGCCGCCGTGGTTCATGAGGGCGGCCTGGGCATGCCGCTTATTCTAGTGACGACCGACACTCCTGCGAAGGGGACGGCTGGCGCTCAAGCGCTCGCTGCAATGTGGGGGCCCAATCTGCCGGTCCACGATCTGGTGGAACTCTTGGACCCGAATGACCAGGCCCGTTTGTATGCCTATGCGCATCAAGGGCGTTCTGGGGTGGTCGGCTAGGGTGGCTGCTGAGCGGTAAGCGCTTTGTCGTGTGGCGGGTCAATGACGCATTATATTGACGCAGCGGCCATTCGCACTCGAGTTTGTGAAAGTGACCTGGTCTGACATGTCACCAAAGGATGTCCTCGACGGGCTTGCAGCGGCTGGCCTGCTTCCTCAGCCCCGCTTCACGGCGCCGGTCGTTGTTGACATGTCGATCGATAGGCTTCGTTCATCGTACAGAGGCGCCATCATTGGAACCGCTATCGGGGACGCCCTAGGCAGGCCAGCCGAAGGGCGGAACGCAAGCTTGCTGCGGAAGCGTTACGGACTTCTGACCGACTTCCAGCCGTGGCGGGGTTGGACAGGTGGACCGAAAGGGACGATCACCGACGACACGCAGATGACGATATGTGTAGCGGAGTGCCTTCTCGCCAACACTGGCCGGCTCGATCCAGGTGACCTCGCCCTGCGATTCATCGATTGGCTCCCCGCTGGGCGTGGCCGAGGACATACCTGTGTCGAAGCGGTAAATCGTCTCCTAGCGGGCGTGCCATGGCACGAAGCGGGTATCGCCTCGGCGGGCAATGGTGCGGCGATGCGCGCGGCGCCCGTCGGTCTTGCACACCTCGATGATTTCAACGCGCTGCGTCACGACGCCGCGCTCTCGGCGATCGTCACCCATCGGGACCCGATGGCTGTGGCCTCAGCGGTCGCACACGCCTGGCTCGTCGCACGCCTAGCTGCGATGGCACCCGGAACACTCGATCCAGCCATACTCGTGCACGACCTCTCTGACGCGATCTCCGACCTTCACGACCCTGGGGCGGTCGAGCGAAATTGGCACCACCGACGGGGAAAGAGTGGTGGCACAGTTCGCCTCAGCGAACGCCTCGCCGAAGTCCCCGGGCTCCTTTCCCTTTCGCCGAAAGAGGCTAGCGAGTACTTCTACTGCGGGGCGTTCGTGCTCGAGAGCCTCCCGATGGCTTTGTGGCACTTTCTGCGCTTTCCCGACGACGCCGAAGCTGCAGTAATTGCCGCGGTTATGGCAGGGCACGATGCCGACACCATTGCCTCGATGACCGGTGCATACGCAGGTGCTTACCTTGGCGAGGAGGCGTTCCCGGCTCGTTGGAGAGGCGAGGATCTCGAGTACGGGAGTGAGCTTACTGACCTCGCGGACCGGCTGCTCGCGGTGGCGCGTGACGCACAATCCGCCGGGACGGCCGAGGTTTCGGTCCGAGACCGTATTGGCGGTTGCATCCTCGGCGGGGCTGTCGGCGACGCTCTCGGAGCGGAAGTTGAGTTTCTCTCCATTGAGGAGATCCGAGACCGTTGGGGGCCAGCTGGCATAACGAGCTATGCAGGGCATGGCGGCGTCGGGCACATCTCCGATGACACCCAGATGACACTCTTCACTGCTGAGGGCCTGATCCGCGCCAACAACCGTTCCGCAGATCGCGGCCTTTGCAACGTACCCGCGGTTCTGTACCGCGCTTACCTGCGCTGGCTGCTCACCCAGGACCGCGACCCGGGAAGCATTCCGTGGGACGAGTTCGGGTCGGGGGAGCCCAGCGGGTGGCTCATCAGTCGTCGTGAGCTCTGGGAGCGGCGCGCACCGGGTGCTACCTGCCTGAGCGCACTTCGATCCGGAGGGATGGGGACGCCCGATCACCCGATCAATGACTCGAAGGGCTGCGGCGGCGTGATGCGGGTGGCCCCGGTAGGTCTCGTCGCTAATGAGCCGTTTCGACTCGGTTGCGAGGTCGCCGCGATCACTCACACCCACCCTACCGGCTACTTGGCAGCCGGTGCTTTCGCGGAGATCCTCAGCGGAGTGATCCTCGGCCAGCGAATCCCCGAGGCGGTCACTGCGGCCCGAGAGCGGACCTTGGGCGAAGAAGGCAGCCGCGAAACAGTGGCCGCGATCGACGCTGCAGTCGAACTCGCGACGATGGAGCCAACAGCGAGCCCCGAGACGATTGAATCGCTTGGCGGAGGCTGGGTCGCCGAGGAGGCACTCGCGATCGCCCTTTACTGCGCTCTCACTGCCAGAGATTTCCAGGGTGGGGTCCTTGCTGCTGTCAATCACTCCGGTGATTCCGACTCGACTGGGGCGATCTGCGGCAACCTGCTGGGAGCGGCGCTCGGTGCTGGCGCGATCCCGGCAATGTGGCAGCACGAGCTGGCGGAAGCCGAGGTTGTCACCCTGGTAGCGTCCGATCTCGCCTCGCAGTTCACCGATGACCGCAGCCGTTGTGAAATCGATCGATACCCCACGTGGTGATGCTTGTGTGGCTTCAGCGAATGGTCGCTCATGTCTTATGGCTCAGCACTTCGCCAGCACTTCGTCCGCGACCATGTCGGCAGCCAGGAAGCACAAGAGGTCGCGAGACGTGCCTATGTGGCTGCAAACGACTGGTTCGTAGAGCGCTGGGATAAACCAAGATTGAGGTGAGGATGGAAGAACCTTACATCGAAGGATAAGTCCCTTCCGCCCGTCGACTACCGAACTCTCTAGAACAGAGCCTCCTGACGCAGACGACACGCATCTTCGTATGGACGCGTCATCTCGATCACTACATCGCGTTCTCCTGCAACAAGGACATACTCGAGATTGCGCAAATGTGAGACGCGCCCGACTTTCTGGCCATTGGGGTTGTATATCCCGATCTGGGCGCCGACATATCGCTTGGAGTCGAAGGCAAGCACACTAACATGACCGCGCTGTTCGCACATCTCTATCAGGTCTTCCAGGGTCACCCAAGATTCGTTATTGTAGGAGAGAACGAGGATGCTGGAGCGAACGTCCGCAATTAAGCGAGACAAAGCGTTCGGCATGGAACGGGTCAGGTTGAAGAGGCTCTTGGTCGCAGGATCACGAGAGTCGATGCGTTTGCACGCAACGCCGTAGTGTTCTGGGGCGTCCCATGCGACCAGCGTTTCCCAAATGTGGTAGTTCGTGAAATAGCGGTGCTGGTTGTAAGGGGGATCGAGGTATGCAAGGTCGACCTTTGGTAACGTAGAGGCCAGAACACAAGCATCGCCTCGGACCGCGGTGCCGGTTCCGACGTAGAGCTGGGGGGCGCGCAGTTCGAGCGGATTGAACGAGCGAGGAGCCCAGTCCTTGACGTACGCCATTTGAACGCCCGTCGTCGAATCCACCCGGTCCGCCGCATAGATAAGGCTCGCCAGAAGAATCGGATACAGAGGACTGTCCCGAAACTCGTGCTCGATGGCATTGCGGATCGCGTCGACTCGCTGGCCGTTGAATGGCTGGAAGTACCGAGAGCGAATGCAGAACGTCTCGGTGAAGTAGCCGGCATTACCAGGGAGTGCTGCCAGGTGGGAAAGGGCTTCACGCAGTTCGTTCTTATCGACTTCGGTGGCATCAGCAACGACATGACATTGCGAAAAGACTTCCGAATAGCGAGCAGAGTCCACTGTTGTCACGAGCGCTTCGCGGTTCTTGAACTCTTGGGCTACCCGGGTCGTTCCGGTAAAGAGATCCAAAGCTGTCTCTGCACCGGCACGACTCAAGAGATCACCGAGGACCGGAACTAGTCGGCGCTTGGACCCGATGTACTTGATGGCCTGAATATCGGGCGCCCTGTGGCCACGATGCGGCCTCGAGTCGCTGATCAAGGAGGTCATGCAGAGCAAATTACACGCCTTTCGTTCGTCCACGACGGAACCGCCAGTCTCATCAAGCGGGTTGAACTATGTCATACACTTCGCTCGGTCCACTCGGCCCAGGTCCTGACGAGGATCTGGGACGGTGAACAAGTTGCCCGGCTTGGAATGGGATCGGCTCTTTACAGACAGCCGTGCTCGCTCAGGAGCAAGTTTGCGGTCGATGCTCGCGGCGCTCATCGCTGCAAGAGCCGCAGCGTGGTCATCCAGAAGGCAGAGATCGCCGTCATCGCGTAGCAACGGCGCCAGGGTTTTCAATATCGGGGTCAGACATTTGCTGGCGGGGGCTCGCATGAGGCGCCAGCAGCTGCCGAGCGCGGCTGTCACTTCCGGCGGGCACTTTGGTGCCCTTGGCGCTTTCGCGGAGGCGGGGACGCACGACCCTGAGTGTTTCGGCCTCCCGCAGACAGGCGCGAGCGTGATCCTGGTGCCATCCGGTAAGCTCAACGAGCTGATCAAGGCTCCTCGCCTTCTCTGCCAGCGACTTCCGCCAGCAAGTGGTTGCCAGTTGCTTCGTAACTGCCTGACGTTGACTCATCGATTCCTCCATAGCTCAGGCATAGCCGCCACGTAGTTGTTCCGGGGACCTCTCGAAGCGGAGGTTCTAAGCTTGCGGTTAGACCTCCGACGCCCTACCCGGGCTCCTCTTCGAGAATCAGGTCGGTGGCCTTGGCTGCGAGCTCGCGCATCTGGGCAAGCAACGCTTTGGCGCGACGGTCGTTGTCGATCCACTCGTTTTAGAGCGTGGCCTGTCGCTCACTCAAACGCCGGTTCACCGTCTTGCCGTTGACCTTGGTGCTCCAGTGCCAGTACGGTCCGTGGAGTTTGGGGGGATCGGCTGAACACGCACAAGTTGCTCTGCCGCAGCGCGTGAAGCGCGGAGCGAGGCTCCCCTGTGCGATGTAGCCGATGGAGCCGAGCTGTCGGGCCAGCTCGCGATAGCGCTCCTCGTAGCGCTTGAGCCGTCTGGTTGCTATCTGACCTAGATCGGCGAGTAAGCACCCACGAACACCCGTTCGATACGCGACAAGGTGCCCTTCACCTGGTAAAATGGTGGTCAGAAAGAAAGCCATGATCCCAGGGAAAGGACACCTGTCTGGTGACAAGTTTAGCGAAGAAGAAGCACAAGGTGACACTCGGCGCGCCTGACGGTCGGATCACCCCCCGAGCGGGTCTTCATCTCGTGGCGAAACTCGACAAGCTGCTCGGCATCACAGCCGCGATCGACGGCGGCGGACCTGCGTTCAAGAGCCGCAGACGCGGCCTCATGCTCGGAGGCGTGATGGTGTCCCTTGCAGAGACGATGCTTGCTGGTGGGG
>JAJZXF010000024.1 GCA_021802485.1 Actinomycetes bacterium
AGTTCCTCGCATCGAGAGGCGCTCCGCAACGCCAGTAGCGCTGGACATCCAATGTGAGATCAGCCAGAACGGATCACAGCTTGTTGATGCGGCCGACTGCTGAGAGCAGGAATGGATCCAAGAACACGCACAAGATAACTGCCACGATCTTCGTGATCAGCCGCGAGCTGTCACATCCTCGATTCCATACGACTTGGAGAGGAGCCAAGCAGGCATCGTTGTGAACGCGTGCTGCAACTCCCCGGGCTCCGTTTGAAACGTGCAGTGCCGTGTTATGCTATCCGCTCAAATCAATCGGGACAACGACGAACAGGAGAGCAAAGGATGCGTTCGGCTATTGCAACCTTGAGCAGTGTATTGCTCGCTTGCACCGTGACTGTGGCGCTTTCAGGCGTCTTCGCGGCACCCGCCTCAGCGAGACAGATCACCAACACGCAGAGTTTTCACTATGTAGGCCAGGTCCAGTATTGGACCATCCCGCTCAACACGACGCAGCTGACTGTGACCAGCATCGGGGCATCTGGCGCAAATGGGGGCGGCAACGGCCTTGGCCCCGGTGGCACTGGTGGCAACGGCGATCAAATCGTCGACCTCGTCCCAGTTGGTGGGACGTCGGCGTTCCAGCCCGGCGACCAGCTCGAGATTTGGGCCGGCGGCGCTGGCAACCAGCCGCAGCTGAGTGGATTTGCTGGCGGCCCGGGTGGCGGCGGCAATGAAGTGGGCCAACCCGGTGGCGGTGGCGGCGGTGGGTCTGCGGTTCTAGACACCACTTCGAGCACATGGGTGAACGTGTCACCGGGTGGCGGCGGTGGTAGCGGGATTGGAGGATTCGCCACTGGCAGTGGCGCGTACGGTGGTTCAGCTCTCGGGAATGGTCAGTCGAGCTCACCAGGGGGAAGCGGAGGGGCGTTCCCCGGCAATTGCTCGTCGCCCAACCTCGCGTTGGGCAACGGAGGCGCTGGCGGCACGGCTGGCACCGCTACCGACTCTGGCGGTGGCGGCGGCGCAGGTGGAGGCTGTCCGGGTGGTAACGGCGGAGCCGCCGGTGGTGCGGGCGGCACTCCTGGAGGTGGCGGATCGAGCGGAGGGGCATTCTTTGCTGGCTCAGGTGTGTCTGTCCAGTCAGCAGCTACCGCAGCGGGGCCTGGGAACGGTTCGGTTGCCATCCAGTACACCCAGTTCTTTCCCGTAGCGCCCACGATAACAAGCGCGGCTTCATCAGCGTTCGCTGTCGCAAGCGCAGGGTCGTTCACCGTAACAACCACAGGGGATCCCGCGCCGTCGATCACGGAGATCGGCTCCCTCCCGCCTGGGGTCACCTTCACAGATAATGGGGGCGGTACCGCTACGCTGAGTGGAACGCCGGAGGCTGGATCAGGCGGGGAGTACCCGATCACCTTCGTAGCGTCCAACAGCGCGAGTCCACCAGCGTTTCAGAGCTTCACCCTGAGCGTCGCGCAGGCGCCAGCGATCACGAGCGCTCCGCGTGCTGGCTTTGCTCTTGGGCATCCAGGATCGTTTACCGTTACAGCTACCGGGTACCCAACTCCGAAGATCGCGATCTCGGGGCCCGTTCCGGCCGGTCTCAGCTTCACTGACAACCGCAATGGCACTGCGACACTCGCAGGAGTCCCGACGCGACTGACCAAGGGTGCGGTTGCGCTGGAACTGACGGCCTCAAACACTTCAGGAACCGATACGCAGCCCTTGGTTGTCACCGTGATGTCGCGGCTTTCCTGGTTGGCTGCTGCGAATGGAGGGGTGATCGGCCTCGGGGGGTCCCCGACATTCGGGTCCATGCAGAACCGACCCCTCAACAAGCCAATCGTTGGCATAGCTGCCACCCCTGATGGCGCTGGCTACTGGGAGGTTGCTGCAGACGGCGGGATCTTCAGCTTCGGTGATGCAAAGTTCTATGGCTCTATGGGTGCAAAGCCTCTCAACAAGCCGATCGTTGGCATAGCTGCTACCCCTGACGGGAAGGGCTACTGGGAGGTTGCTGCAGATGGCGGGATATTCAGCTTTGGTGATGCAAAGTTCTATGGCTCTATGGGTGCAAAGCCTCTCAACAAGCCGATCGTCGGCATAGCTGCTACCCCTGACGGGAAGGGCTACTGGGAGGTTGCTGCAGACGGGGGGATATTCAGCTTCGGTGATGCAAAGTTCTACGGCTCGATGGCTGCAAGGCACCTCAACAAGCAAATCGTCGGCATAGCTGCTACCCCTGACGGGAAGGGCTACTGGGAGGTTGCTGCAGACGGCGGGATATTCAGCTTCGGTGATGCAAAGTTCTATGGCTCCATGGGTGCGAGCTCTCTCGGCAACCCTGTGACCGCAATGATGTCAACTCCGGCAGGGGACGGCTACAGGATTGTTACCCGTAACGGCGACCTACTTGCCTTCGGCGCCGCCGTGGCCCCTGGTTCGCCGGGCCCGTTCAAACTCAACAGCCCGGTGGTAGGGATTGCTGGCCCCTGAGTCGGCAAACCATCTCAGGTGACTGCGCCGGTTTCGCTTGATGCCGCGGAGCGGACTGTGCACTTGACTGGCCCGCTTTGCGCTAGCGGGAGTTTCCGGGCTAGCGCTCTAAGCCCCTCTCCGCCGTTCCGAAAGTTTCTTGAAAATACCCCTCTGACCAGCGCGTTTGTCCTGGTCAAAGGCTCGCGATTTGTCGCCGGAAGGTGTATGACCTAATACATGACTTCCATCATCGGCAAGGATATCAAAGGCCAGACGTACTACTACGCACGTGAGTCCGCCCGGGTAGGTGGCAAACCCCGCATCGTCTCCCAGTGCTAGCTGGGCAAAGCCGAGGACATCGAGGCAGCAATTGCCGGGGCGACGGTGATGCCCGATCGCACTCGTCACCTCGCCTTTGGCGATGTTGCAGCAGTGTGGGAGATGCTACGGCGCCTCCGGGTCGCAGAGATTGTTGACGAGGTCGTAGGTTCCCGTCGCTCCGATGCAGGAGCATCGGTTGGTACCTACATCGCTCTCGCAACGCTCAACCGGGTCGTCGACCCGTGCTCGAAGCTCGCCTTTGCGCAGTGGTGGCAAAAGACTGCAGGTGATCGGTGGCTGCACCTTGCACCGCGAGCGCTCGACCACAGGCGCTTTTGGGAGGCGATGGACGCGATTGAAGAGGACGACCTCAAAGAGATCGAGCGCCGCATTGTCTTGGCCATGGTGGATACGTTCTCGGTTGACCTGTCCGGTCTCGTACTCGACATGACGAACTTCGCGACCTGGATCGACTCTGGGAATGACCGTGCTCCGATCGCACAGAGAGGACACTCAAAGCAGAAGCGCAATGACCTACGCATCGTCGGTCTCGGGCTCGTGGTTTCCACCGACGGCGGCATCCCCTTGGTCGGCCATGCCTACCCTGGCAACTCACCTGATGTCACCCAGTTCGCCCCGATGGTCAAAGAACTCGTCAGCCGCTTCGAAGCTCTCGGAGCCGAGAGCGACGAGAATACCTTGAGCGATGCCAGCAAGCTCACCCTCGTCTACGATGCAGGACAGAACTCCGAGGACAACTACGAGCTTCTCGATCACTCGGTGCTGTCCTTTGTCGGATCGCTCCCGCCGTCTGATCACTCTGATCTACTCGCTGTCGAAAAGGACCGCTACAAGGTGGTCGACCAAGAACGCTTCCCTGGTCTCGTGGCCTTTGAGACGACAAAGGTCGTCTTTGGAAACAAACGCCGCTTGGTCGTATGCCACTCAGACGGGCTGCACGAAAAGCAGTCCCGGGGATTTGACCAGACGCTCGCGAAGGCCACCCGCCAGCTTGGAGAGCTCCAGGCTCGCCTAACACGTGGAAAGACCCGCAAGGCCAAAGACAACGTGGCAGCCGAGATAGCCCATATCCTCGCGCCGCGCTGGGTATCACGGGTGATCTCGACCACGCTCTCTGGCGAACAGCCAAGAGAGCTCCGTCTGAGCTTTCGCATCAACGAGTTGGCCCGCACCGCGCTGGAAGAAGAGCTGTTCGGCAAGCGGATCCTCTTTACAGACAAGGGCCCAGAGCACGCCTCAACCGCTGAAATTGTCGCGGAGTACCGCTCCCAAGAAGCCGTCGAGGCAGACTTTCGCCAGATGAAGGACCCAAAGGTTGTCTCGTTCTCGCCGATGTTTCACTTCACCGAGCAAGAGATCCACGTGCACGTCTTGTACTGCGTGCTTGCTCTCTTGGTTGCCCGGCTCATGGTCCGCGAAGCCGAGCACACCGGCATGCACATGAGCGTCCGGGAGTTGCTCGACACCCTGGCCGGCATCCAAGAGACCCTGATGCTCTACCAAGGAGAGCGAGGAAGACCCCGTGCGAGGCGCATGCTAACCGAGATAGACCCTACCCAACAGCGTCTCTACGACCTGTTCGGCCTGGATTCCTACGCTCCCAAGTGGTGAGCCAAACTGAAAGTTAGGTACTACAGACAGACACCGTAAACACCACCTTCTACCTGGGCAATCGGCGTTCCATCACGCGATAGCCCGGAAAGTCCCGCTAGCAGTCGGCTGATGCCGCGGGTCTCGCTATCGGGGACCTTGGGGTCTCTCGGTATGGGACTAGCACCGGCTGACTATCGTGGGCCCGTGCCTAAGTAACGCCATGGGTCCGCCCCTTTCTCCACAGCGTTCGAGCTTATTGGATGCACGCCGGTTGGACTCGCCCCGTCTCCTCACACGAGCGGTATCACGGTGCCCCCCAACAGAACCGCGAGGACGGTGCCAGCCGCTATCGAGATGACCACTGCCGTCGTTAACGGCACCCGCAACCGAGACGTCAGTGACTGCTCATGCATCGGCGCTGGAAAGGCAGTGTGGGGCGCGTAGCGCTGGTCAGTCCGCTCTGTGTTCTCGGCGAAGCGCCTCCTACCGTCCAAGCAGGCCCCGGCCAATACGCCAGCGAGGATAAACCCAGCCCCAAGAACCAGGACTCCGAACCCGAACCAACCGAGCATGGCCCCTGCTATCAAAGCAGTCGACTGTTCGCCAGCACCGCGCCCGGCACGTACAGCAGGAAGCTTTTCGCGCGTGGAACTGACACCTTTCGACGGACCCTCTTCCTTCGACAAGCCATTGTGCTGTCGACTAGAGCTATCACGAATGCGAGGCGCCCAGGCAATGACCTTTTCGATCACCCCAACCGCAATCCAGGCTATTGCCGCGCCAAGAGCAGCTGATCCAGGATGCTCCCATTCGTGATATGCGACCTCAGCTGGAATCGCGATAGCGGCAGCTACCGCAAGGGGGACAGCAGCCACGCTCGCCGGAACAGAAAGCCCATCGGTCGATATCGCCGCTACGGTCACGAGAGCGGCTGCGAGAACAAGAGATACTGGCAGCGATACTACGGCGCCAAGACGCACTGCAAGGGACGCGAAGATTGCCGCCGTGAACAGTTCCACTACGACATAGCGTACGGAGATCTTCGTTCCACAAGCCCTGCAGTGCCCGCGAAGAACGAGCCACGAGACGACGGGCACATTGTCTCGGGGAAGGATTCCCGCGCCGCAGGCCGTGCAGTGAGAGCGTGGCGCGACGACCGATTCCCCCCTTGGAACGCGATATACAACGACGTTCAGGAAGGAACCGACGATCAGCCCGAAACCAGTGGCCAGTAGAGCAATAACGTAGGTCGGAACATGGGCCTGCACCATTCTCACCGTAGTCGGGCAACCTGGCAACAGACCGCCTCGACGAAGCAGACAGAGGGACCGGTCAACTATTTCCAACGAGCAGCACTTGCCAGGTAGTTTGGCACCCGTCGCAACCAGCTGTGCAGAGCGCACACGGTGGTGGTCCACCCGGTGTACTCAGCTAGTTCCGAGGAAACGCCGACGCGGATAACAGTCCACCTCAGCTACAGGCGACCCACGACTTGAAGTCGCGATGCTACCCGCAAAAAAAGATTTCCCGCATAACACTTGCGGTGACCTGCCAATGATGTACTAGAGTCTGAACAGCCACCGGGGACCACCCAACATGGCAAGCAAGGTGAGTGGGTGTGCACGGTAGTTTAAGGACGGGCGCGGGTCCGGGGCATGTGAATATATTGATTAGTACGTCGGTTACCCAACTTGGGGCCGAGCTGACATAGGGAGAGCGGATGGCGAATCGGATTGTCGGTTTGGACATCGGCACTAACGCTGTGCGTGCTGCCGAGGTTGAGGTTGTTGCTGGGAGGCCACCCAGGTTATGTACCGCTGGCCACGTTGGGCTTCCGAGAGAGGCCGTCCAGGATGGAGAGGTAGTCGATACCCACGCAGTAGCTGCTGCACTCCAGACCCTCTGGCGTGATGGCGGGTTTTCTGACAAGAAGGTCCACATCGGGGTATCAGGGCTTCGCGCGATTCTGAGAGAAGTAGACCTACCGTTTATCCCTGATGAGGAGGTCGACAGCGCAATTCGCTTCCAGGCGGAGGAGGTAATCCCCTTCCCGCCCGAGAAGACCGTACTCTCATCCAACCTGCTTTTCGACTACACCACGAGTGATGGTCGCTCAATGCGCAGGGTGCTGGTTGCTGCGGCCCATAGGGACCTCATTGACAGCGTGCTTGCTGCGGTAACCGAGGCTCGGCTCGTACCAGTGAGTATTGACCTGACCGCCTCGGCTCTTGTCACCGCTCTCTCAGCCTCGACCTCGGCTGGACAGGCGGAGGCGATCGTTTCGATCGGAGGCGGGCTCACGCTGGTGGCCGTTCACGAGCAGGGCCGCCAGCAGTTCCTCCGCACGATCGGCCAGGGTGGCAATGCCATCACGGGTGCGATAGCTGGGGCTCTTGACATTCCCTTGGTGGACGCCGAGTCCCTCAAGGCTCAGCTTGGATTGCCGCAAGCAACCGGAGACGCAGGATCTGGCGATACGCAGTTGGCCCGCGCTGCGCGAGCCGTTGAGCCGGTCATGGAGGATCTCATTTCCGAGGTCCAAAGTTCCTTGCGCTACTACTCCTCGATGCCCGGTCGTGGTCAAGTCACCCGCATTGTAGTGGTCGGCTCTGCGATCGGCGTTCATGACCTGCTGGCGAAGATGGAGCGTGAGACCGGGCTTCCTGTGGTCAGGGGCACTGTGCTGGAAAAGATTGACGTCTCCCAGACATCGATTGTCGGTGCAGAGGAGGCAGCAGAGTGGGAACCTACTCTTCCAGCTCCCGTCGGCCTGGCCTTGTCGGGCACGCCTACTGCGGGCAAGGGCTTCAACCTGATCCCCCCCGAACTGCTCAATCAAGGCTCCGAGAAGCTTGTCCTCCGAGTAGTAGTGGGCGTTGCAGCGGTGGTCATACTAGCCCTCGCTGGACTCTCTGCCTGGCGTGTCGTTCAAGTCAACCACGCGCAAGCAGCATTGGACACCGCTAAAGAGAACATTAGTGCATTACAGCACGCTATACCTAAGTACAACTCCAACGTTCAACAGCGATCTGAGATCATAAGCAATCAGCAACGCGTCGAAACTGCGGTGGCACACGAGATCAACTGGCCGGGTGTGCTGACCAGCATCGGGTCACTGGTTCCAACCGGTACGAATTCGGTGCTCATCACCTCATTCTCGGCGAATATCACCTCGGCCGGCACCTGCGCTCCGACTGCAGCGGCGAGTACGCCTGGCTGTATTCCTGGGAGTATTACCGCTCTTCCACCCGCGAACACTGTTCTTGGGGCTGTAAACATATCTGCGACTACCGCGGTGCTTGGCAACGTATCGCTATGGATCGACAGTATTGGGAGTTCTCCCGATTTCAAGGATGTGAGCGTCAGCTCGATTACGAACTCTGGTGCCCCTGGCACCGCTCAGGTCGTATCGTTCACGTCCACCTTCTCTATCTCAGGTAGTGCACATTCAACACGGTTGAGTCAGTTCAACCAACCAATTCCCTGATTATTGACCGTCTCAATTAGTTAGAACGTGAGAGCGATGACATGAAGCGTACAACGGCTATTAGTTGGCTAACTGGAGTTGTAATCGTTATCGGCGTCATAGCCTGGGTGTTTGCCTTCTTCCTGCCTGAAGGTAACCACCTGAGCAATCTTCGGCAACGAACGACGAGCCTTTACGGTAGGAAGGGAGAACTGCAAGCTCAGCTCACCTCCCTTCAGCGCTTAGCCGCTTGGGAGAACTCGGTTGCGGGAAAGAATATGGCGTCAATGCTCAAACAGGAGATTCCGTCAGGGCCGAACATGGCTGTATTTCTCACAGAGATCTCGAACCTTGCTCACCAGCAGAGTGTTCAAGTCACGTCGATATCACCGAGTCCGGCTACATCTCAGCCTGTTGGCGGCGCAGCAAGTTCGACTTCAGCCCCGCCGTACCTTACAATTCCAGTGTCGATGAGCCTAAGCGGAACCTATCCAGACATCTTCGCTTTTATTCAGGACTTGTACTCCCTTCCACGCCTCCTCGTCATCAACAGCATGAGTCTCTCAAGCTCGACGAGCGGTGCGTCCGTGATAACGTCTTCAGGCGGGAAGCCAACCGGTGCCGCACTGATGACTGCAAGTCTAACTACGGACATCTTCACGACGGCACAGCCACCACCGCTTAGCGTGGGGGTTTCGCCAGGAGCCTGAGGGTCGCGCTCGGAGGAAGGCTGTCCTACATATATGGAGTTCAGGTCTCTTCCGACACGCTCCTGAGAGTGAGCGTCCCTTGCTAGTGGGATTGTGGGCGTTCGTAGGCCGTGAAGGCCTGCACGCCGGCATTCTGCTCGTGCGGGATGGGAATGCGGGCGCGGTTCGTTCAAACACGAGTAGCTCTTGGTCACCCTTGGTATTTGCCTTCACTGGATGGTTGCGACCGCAACGGCCTTTCGGACCGAGGCCCAGGGTGAACGGACGCATTTAGCTTTCGGCTTGTACCGGCAAGCTCAGGAAGTCGCTGTCTTCTTGTGGGCAAGTGAAAGACGGACAACAGGTCATTTACCCGTCTGGGTGAGGATGGCGAAGGTGGTTCTTCTTTAGGTTGATGATCACGACTGCCTCCGCCTTTGGGCAAAGCCGGAGGTTCCTGTGCCCTGAATGCATCTGAACATCACGAAGTAGTACGGTGGATACCTATTCCCGCGCGAACGCTCCGGACGAAAGCGACGCCTTGGCATTGCGTTTGGAGAAGCTTGTTGATGACCGCAAGCGCAAGCGATCAGCATGGTTTGTTCCTTCTCAACCGGCGCGCTCGCTACCAAGGGCGCAAGTTGAGCCAAGTACGGCCGCAACCCCCTCTTGCAAGGGAGGGGTCAAGGCCGCAGAAAAACCGCATGCGCATCCATCCGAGGAACTGTTTCACCCCTTGAGTAGTGTCGAACATATTCTCGCAATACCGAGTAGTCCGCCAGCAAGCCGTGAGGTCGTACGCACAGCTATTGTCCCGGTCACCTTGTCGGGTGCTGACTACCGGCGAGCCCACGACGCTCACCACATTGCAGCTGGTCTATGGAACCAAGCGGTCGACTGGGTACATGGGGAGTGGAAAGCAAAGCACAACCCAAGCAAGTACGACATCCGAGCGTTCCTCACCTCGATCCCACGAGAGCAGCGCCCTCTCCATGCTCACACGACCGAGGCGATTGGATACGACCTCTACGAAGCGATCAAGACCTCTCGCACCAACCGCAAGAATGGCATGAGAGTGCGTTCTCCATGGCGGAAGAAGAACTACAGACCGCTGTCGTTCTCAAAGCACTTTGGCTGGAGAGTGCGCTCTGATAACAAGCTCAACCTGTCTCTTGGACGGGGAAGACTCCGGGTCAAGGTGTGTAGCTTCACCTGTCACCGAGACGCCCTAGTAGCGATCAACATCCCCCAAGAGGCGATACATGGGGACTATGTGCCATAGGACCGGATGTCACGATCCGAGTCACGTATCTCAGAGACGACAAGCGCTGGTCACTAGATTACGCAATACACACCGTATGGCGCAGTGCAGAAAGGCCATAACCGTGAGTAGCGCCCAGAAACTGGGCCTCGGCGCGAACGCCGTGCAAGTCGAAGCTAGCAATCTCATCCAGCAGCTCTTTGGAGTGAGATCTGTTGGTCGCGGCAGCGTGATGTGCGCGATGTCAGGCAACCCAAGCCAGACGGCAGGGTCGAACACCTCGCCCGTCAGAACGGGCGAGGTGTTCGAGAGGCGCCAACGAGGATTGATCAGCCCACGGGAGCAGCCTGGCCAGTGGAGACGAGCCCCCGACGTTCCAGCATGACCTTGAGGTCATGAGGATTGGAGGCATTGGCCATTGCAGATCTGAGGTCCACGAGTCCCTGCTGGTAAAGGTCAGCTAGCGATTGGTCAAAGGTGATCATTCCGTAGTACTCGCCTTCGGCCACGATCTGGCTGATATCCGAGGTGTGCATCGGGTCCATAATGCACTGCTGGATGCGGCCGTTGGACACCATGACTTCCACCGCTGGCACCCGGCCTGATCCGTCAGCCTTGGGTACCAGCCGCTGGCATATCGTTCCCCGAAGAGCGCCCGCGAGTGTCATGCGGACCTGCCCCTGTTGATGAGGAGGGAAGAGGTCCACGATACGGTTAACGGTCTCAGTGGCGTTGATCGTGTGCAGGGTCGAGAAGACCAAGTGCCCGGTCTCGGCAGCGGTCAGTGCTGCGTAAACCGTCTCGGGATCACGCATCTCGCCTACCAGGATGACATCCGGATCCTGGCGTAGCACAACTCGCATTGCTGCTGTGAAGCTCTCCGTGTCGAAACCGACCTCACGTTGGTCGACCGAGGCCATCTTGTCGGAATGAAGGTACTCGACGGGATCCTCGATAGTGATTACGTGGCAGGTCCTAGTGGCGTTGATGTGGTCCACCATCGTCGCGAGGGTGGTTGTCTTTCCACACCCGGTGGGGCCGGTCGCAAGTACAAGCCCCCGTGTCTCGTCTGCTAGCGTTGTCACTATCTCTGGCAGGCCGAGTTTCTCCCTTGTTGGGATGTCACCCCGGACGCGGCGGAAGGTCATTGCCACTGATCCCCTTTGCCGGTAGGCATTTACGCGGAAGCGGCCAAGTGATGGCACTCCATATGCGAAGTCAGCTTCGTGGCGGCTTGCAAAAGTCTCCCCGATCCGCGGCGGCATTATAGCGTCCGCTATAGCCTGGGTCTCGCTGGCGGTAAACGCCCTTTCGCCTTCAACCGCCAATAGAACGCCGTCTACTCGAGCTCTTGGCGGAGCCCCCGGCTTTACATGCAGGTCCGACCCGTCTCGTTCCGCCAGAACGCGGAGCAGCCGGTCAAGGTCTCCCTTGTCCATTATCCTCCTTCTCCATCGGGCTCTGTGTTCGGAGCCCTTGAAAAAGTTGCAACTTCGACGTGCCTGTCAGCGCTGTCCGCGTTTCAGTCCACATGCCCAGGTCCTCGCACCTGTCCATCAGCATCAGCCCTTGCAACTTCCTGATAATTCACCCACACCGCGCGCACACCGCAAAGTGCTTTGCACCGCCAAAGGCAGTTTGCTTGCACCAAGCGGCTGGTAACGTGCCCTCGGCCTATGACTAGGTCTCTAACTATAACGACTATACGAGGTCCGGTTAGGGTCTGCTGCGTCCGACTGCTCTTGGGGAAAAGGTTTCTGGATCGAGGGGAGTCTGCAATGGTTTCGTGATAGCGCCAGTCGGCGAACCGACAGCGGTCAAGGCGCTAAAGCTGCAGTAGTCTACATCCCGAATCTCAAGCTGAGTATGGACATTGCATGATCTACCTGTCAAGATACGTGATGCACGAGACGCTTGTGGTGCAGAGCGGTTCTGTCAGTCCTGCGGCTGACGAAGCTGTAGGGTAGGATTGCAGAGGATAATTGCTCATCCGATGTCCGTGGTGTCACGCTTGAGTGTGATAATTGACTAAGGTGTGATCGGTCGAGACGGGATGCCGTTGGCATTCCTGGGTTAATATGATCTGCGCTAGAGGTGGTAGATCGGGCTATGGAGCGCGCAGAGGGCGCGGCGTGCCTGCTGGAGGTTTGTGTTGTGGGCCAATGGGTTGTTGATGGAGGTGACGTGGGGTGATGGGTGATGCTGATGCAATGCGCACGATCGCCGGTGAATTGGATCTCGACTGGGTTGATCTTGACGAGTACCCGGTTGATGTAGGTGCAGCTGCAATGCTCGCCGAGGAGATCGCACTGCGATGTGACGTAGTGCCGGTCGGCCGCAAGTTCGGCGCACCAGTTCTAGCGGTGTCCAACCCAGCCGATTCGGCATCGATGGATGAGATCAAGGCCGCTTTAGGTAGGGATTTTATTGCTGTGGTGGCTGAGCAGTCTCAAGTAGCAGAGTACCGCGGGCGGTTGTACGCGGCGCTTACCGCGGGAATTGCCGCACAGGAAGCGGAGGCTCAGGTGAAGGAACGACAGCGCGAGGATGATGCAGCGCTGGAGCCTGGGGTCGGATTTGCTTTTGACGGGGCGCCCTCGATGGCGCATGACGGATCGGGTGCTGTCGCGGAGATGGACGATCTCATTGCGGGCTGGCCGCCGCTTGCGAGGGTTCTTGTCAGCGCTGGACGGGTCTCCCGAGCGGAGATGGCAGCGGCAGTGGATGAAGCCGCTCATGGCGGTGACATTCTCGCTAATGTGCTCAGAACGAAGGGTCTCGCTTCCGAGGGGGATCTTTTCTGGGCAATGGCCCAGGAAGTTGGCTTGGAATTCGTAGATCTCGACACCTACCCGATCGACTATGCGACCGGTTTCCTGATCCCAGAGACAACGGCACGCCATCACCTTGTGCTGCCTATTGGCAAGGAGCATGGATCTCCCGTCGTTGCGATGGCCAATCCAGCAGATGTGTTTGCAATGGACGATCTGCGCACCGTTCTGGGGCGGAACTTCATCCCCGTTGTCGCAGTCAAATCTCAGATCGAGGCTGAGATTGATGCAGTGTTCCGTCGCGGTCACGATGCCGAGGAACTTGCCATGACGGCAGCGGCCACCGGGAACGCATTAGATCTGCCAGAAGAGTCCGTAGACCAGGAGAGCATGGACCTCAGCAGCCTTGATGCTGTCGTCGAGGATGCACCGATTGTTCGCTACGTGAACCTGATAATCCTGCAGGCACTGAACGAGCGGGCGTCTGACATCCACATTGAGCCTACTGAGAAGAATTTGCGTATTCGCTTTCGCATAGACGGCGTTCTGCACGACATGTCCACAGCGCCGCGCTCCATAGCTGGTGCAGTTGCTACGAGACTCAAGGTGATGGGCGATATGGATGTCTCGGAGCACCGTCTTCCGCAGGAAGGCCGGACGTCCCTCACGATCGGGAATCGTCAGATCGACTTCAGAATGGCGACCATGCCGACGGTGAATGGCGAGAAGGTCGTCATGCGTCTCCTGGACAAGTCGAGCGGTCTCATCCACCTCGACCAGTTGGGGTTCCAGCCCAACATGCTCGAGCGATACGCTTCCCAGTACAGCGTGCCGTACGGGACGATCTTGGTAGTCGGTCCAACAGGATGTGGCAAGACCACGACCCTTTATGCGACCCTGGATCTGTTGAACTCCTCGGAGCGCAATCTCATAACGATCGAGGATCCCGTTGAATATCAAGTCAGGGGTGTCAACCAGCTCCAGCTAAATCGCAAGGCAGGGCTGACCTTTGCGGGAGCTTTGCGATCATTGCTTAGGTCCGATCCCGACGTTGTCTTGATTGGTGAGATTCGCGACGTCGAGACCGCGGTGGTCGCGGTCGAGGCAGCATTGACAGGTCACCTCGTCCTGTCGACCTTGCACACCAAGGAAGCAGCGGGGACACCTCTCCGCCTGGTTGAGATGGGAGTGGAGCCTTACTTGGTAACCTCAGCGATCAACTGCATACTGGCTCAGAGGCTTGCGAGGCGGCTGTGTACGCACTGCCGTCAGCCGTACGAACCGACGGAAGCTGAGCTGGTGGCCGCTGGTTGGGAGGAGGAAGAGCTTGCATCGCTTGCAACCCTTCCTCAGCTTTACCGCGCGGTTGGTTGTCAAACCTGTGCTAACACGGGTTATCACGGACGGCTTGCTGTAGGGGAGATGATGGCGCTTACGGATGAGATATCGTTGTTGATCGTGGAGAGAGCTTCCACGAAGGATGTGAGGAAGGTCGCGATAGACCAGGGGATGGTCACGCTTCGCCAAGACGGGCTACGTCACGTTTTGGAAGGAGCCACCACGCTGGAGGAGATCCTGAGGGTGGTGGCATGAGCGAGACCCAGCTCCCACTGCCTCCATTTGCTCCCGCTAGCGCCCCCGGAGCCTCCGGAGCCGAAGCTCCAGATTGGGCTCAGCAATCCGCTGCGCCAACGCCCCCGGCTCCACAGGGCGGCCAGTTTGTTGCTCACGGATCGCAATCGTTGGGCGAGATGGATATCCCGCTCCACATTGATGATCTATTGCGCTACGCGGTCTCCGTTGGTGCGTCGGACCTTCACCTAACGGCAGAGATGCCGCCTTCTGTCAGGGTCACCGGTGCTATAACCCCAATTGACGGTTACGGTCGTCTCGAGAACCAGACGATACGCGAGATGATCTTCGGCATACTCCCGCAGGCGATGAGGGAGCGGTTCGAGGGGGAGAAGGAGCTTGACACATCGCACACGGTCGCTGGTGTTGGTCGGTTTCGTGTGAATGTCTCATTGCAGCGAGGCACAATCTCGGTCGCGCTTAGGCCAATTCCCCACGAGATCCCGGCATTCGAGTCTCTCGGGCTTCCAGAGTCGATCAAGGCGTTCACCGATCTGAGGAGAGGACTGGTGCTTCTCACCGGCCCAACGGGCTCCGGAAAGTCGACGACGCTTGCATCGCTCGTAGACATCATCAATCGCTCCAAACCACTCCATATCGTGACGATAGAGGACCCGATAGAGTTCCTTATCCCGCACCGGCGATGCATCGTGAATCAGCGGGAGGTGGGTCAAGACACGGACTCGTTCTCGGAGGCTCTGAGAAGAGTCTTAAGGCAGGACCCCGACGTGATACTCGTGGGTGAGATGCGCGACCTTGAGACGATGGCAATGGCGATGACCGCGGCGGAGACCGGCCATGTGGTCTTTGCCACCCTGCACACCCAGGATGCTCCTCAGACGATTGACCGGATTATTGACGCCTTCCCGACAAACCAGCAAGGGCAGGTGCGCGCACAGCTTTCTGCGACACTCGAGGGCGTCGTCACCCAGCAGCTAATCGTCAATGCGGAAGGGGATGGCCGCGTGGTGGCTGCGGAGGTGATGGTCTGCACATCCGGCGTTCGCAACCTGATCCGAAGTGGCAAGACGCACCAGATCTATTCGTTGATTCAGACCGGCTCTGTCCACGGAATGCAGACCATGGACCAGAGCCTTGCCCGCTTGGTAAGGGAGAGGGCAATCACCGAAGCGGTTGCATTCGATCGGAGTCGAAACGAGGATGACCTCCGTAACCACCTGAACACCTACTGAGTCCTGTGGCGGATTGCGCTTCAGTCGATCCGCGAGGATGCCTGATATGACTACCAGAAAGTATCGGAAAATGATCAAAGAACACAGATCACCAAGGGGAAACAGTGGCTACAACAACCTTTGAGTACAAGGTCCGGGATCGCACCGGGAACCTAGTGGAGGGGCAGCTTGACGGCGATAGCGTGCCTCTTGTTGTGACGAAACTGCGGGAGATGGGCTACCTGCCGATCGTGGTGACTCCGAAGGTGCAGGGCCGGGTAACCATGAAGGGTCTCCTCTCCAAGGAGATGGGCATCCCCATCCTATCTCGGAGAGTGAAGCTCAAGGAGATAGCTGTTATGACACGCCAGTTCGCCACCATGGTGGAGTCAGGGCTGTCGGTCGTTAGAGCGCTTGCAATCCTCGCTGGCGAGACGGAGAACAAGGAGTTGGCTCGGGTCCTCCGTGAGGTCCGTCTTGACGTCGAGACAGGATCTTCGCTGTCGGGCGCGGCGGCAAAGCATCCGCGAGTCTTCAGCAACCTTTACGTGACGATGATCGAAGCTGGCGAGGCTGGTGGCACAATTGATATGGTGCTTGCCAGCTTGGCTAGCACGCTCGAGCGCCAGGCAGCGTTGAACCGCAAGATCCTGTCTGCGATGGTCTACCCGATAGTAGTGGTCAGTATTGTTGGTTCGATTTTTCTCGCGATGCTTGCATTTGTCGTACCGATCTTTCAAAAGTTGTTCGCGTCGCTCCATGGACAGCTCCCGTTCCCAACCAGGGTTGTGATCGGTATAGCTCACGCTGTTATCAGTCTCTATGCACTTGCGATCATCGCCGGGATTGTCGTGGCTATTCTCTTGTTCCGCAAATGGATCGACACCGAGTCTGGTCGTGAGCACTGGGACCGTTTCAAACTGCGACCCCCGGTTTTTGGAGAACTGGCCCATAAGGTCGCTCTGGTCCGTTTTACGAGTACGTTCTCCTCTCTTCTCACCGCTGGTGTGCCGATCCTTCAGTCACTGGATATCGTGTCCTCGACTTCGGGCAACAAGATCGTTGCGAATGCAATACAGGATGCAAAGCAACACGTGCGTCAAGGCACAAGCCTCGCAGAGCCCCTCTCGCGCCATGAGGTAATACCACCGCTGATCATCCAGATGATTGAGGTTGGGGAGCAGACTGGTGCATTGGATGTTCTGCTCCAGCGTACAGCGGACTTCTACAATGGAGAAGTCGACGTAATGGTGGACACCCTCACCTCCCTGCTCGAACCATTCCTGATTCTTTTCATCGGTGCTGGCGTGGGTGCCATGATCATTAGCATGTACCTGCCGATGTTCGACTACATCAAGCTCGTTCCAACCCACTGACCGTTTCCCTGTGCTCTGCCAAATAGGCAGGCGGTTGGGTAGCTGTAACAAGATCGTTTCGAGTCCAAGCTTGCCGTCTGCGAGAGTTCTCTTCGCCAGGTTTGGGTGGCCGGTTCTCGGTACTTTCGCGGTGCTGGCCAGTGGAATGGCGTATTTCCTGTGGTGGGGGCCTGTCGTGCACTCCGAACCTATCTGGCTCCCACCCGGCGACATATGGGGTACGATCCGAAGTTCGGATTATGCGGTATGGGGATACTTCGGCGGCATTTATTCAGCGGGTGCTGGGCTAGTAACCTTCCCCGGAATACTGCTAGCGCTCGCACCCGTGGTTGCGCTATCTAATTTTCTTCGGCTCAGCGTTGACTTTCCATACTTTATGCCTCACCCAACCGCATGGCTGCTCATTGGCCCATACGTGTTCTTGATTGGCTGCTTGCCGCTCTTTGCGTTGGATGCCGCCGCTAGACGGCTTGGCCTGTCGATGAGTAGGCGTGGTTTGCTAATGGCTTGCGAGGTGGCCGCGATATGGCAGGTGCTCGTGTTATGGGGGCATCCGGAGGACACGATCGCAATTGGGCTTGCGTGTTATGGGATCATGGTCGCGTACGATGGTCGCTGGGTCGCATCGGGCTGGCTTTTTGGAGTGGCTCTCGCTTTTCAGCCGCTCGTGTTGTTGGTTTATCCCGTTGCGCTCCTCGCTCTGTCTCGCCACGAGTCGATTCGAGTTTCCGAGTTTGCTGGCATGATTGCTCGCTCTGTTGTTGTTCCCGCCGCACTCTTGGTGGTCCCGCTGATAGCAAGCTGGCGCTCAAGTACGCGTGCGCTATTGGACCAACCCAACTACCCTGGTGTGGACCATCCAACCCCCTGGATGGTTCTGGCACCGCGCTTGCGATCCGGCCTTGCAGCCTCAGCGCTCCGCGGCAATTTGAGGGCGCAGGCGGCGAGTTCTTACCATCACCCGGGTGTGACTGGCCCGTTGGCAAGGGGGCTGGGACGCTCTCGCAGGTCTTTGGTCGGCTCCGCTCGTTACGCCCTCCGAGAGGAGGTGAGTGCGGGGCCGCCCCGTGCGCTGGCACTGATCGTGGGCGCCGTCACAGCCCTGCGGTTGCGGAACCTGAACAAGGACCCGCTTGCGATAGCCTGGCTAGCCTCAGCGTGCCTAGCGCTTAGGTGCTTTTTCGAGCCGGTAATGGTGTCGTTCTATGTCTGGCCTGCGTTTGCTGTTGCGTTGCTCGTAGCAGCAAAACGAGGAATTGTTAGGCTGCTCAGCTGCTTTGCAATTGGCATCGGAGCTAGCGTATGGGGATTTGTCAACACAGATGCGTGGACTTACTGGTTAGTTCTCGTATTCCTTCTCGCTGCAATGCTTGTTGCCGCGGGCGCGGGACAGCGATCGTCGGGGAGGGCACCCAGATCGCGTCAGGGTCCAGTGCCTTCAACAGAGGCCTCGCCGATTCCGGCTTGATCCATGGTGCTCCTTATTAGGCGCTGGGCGATTTCTTTGGCGGCTCGGTTAATCACGAAAGTTTCTGGCGCACGGTTGGCGTACGCTTTCTGAAGTGGAGAAGGTTGACCCTCTCGAGAGGCTGACAGACCTCACCTTGTTGTTGCTACATACCGGCAAGGCGGTCACGTTGCGCGAGATATACCAAAGCGTCCCCGGCTACCCTGAGGGTCACGGAAATCTCCGGCAGGCGTTCGAGCGTGACAAGCGGACCTTGCGAGAAGAGGGGATTCCAGTGCTCGCGGAGCGCGTTGATGAGGATGGTCAGTTCGGGTATCGGATCAGACCGGAGGATTACTTTCTCGCAGATCTCAACCTCAGCAAGGATGAGCAGGTCGCGATCAACCTTGCACTAATTGGGGTGCAATTTTCGCATTTGAGTGCCTTGGATGCGATGATGAAACTAGGGGTAGGGGAAAGGCCTGCAGGTAGTCCATTTGCAGTGCAGCGCAGCTTGCCAGCACTTGGCGTTTTGTTTGATGCGATACGCAAGCAGGCTTCCGCGCGCTTTGCCTATAAGGGCGCGGATCGCCAAGTGACACCGGTTGGGGTTATCTTGCGCTGGGGCCGCTGGTATCTGTTTGCGTGGGACGCGCGCTCCGAGGGACTACGAACCTTCAGGCTCGATCGGATTGATGGCGCTGTAGCGGTCGGTAGGCCTCGGAGCGGTAAGTTGCCAGAGAGCGGGGTGCCTGTAGGTGATGCAATGCTGTCGGCCCTGCCCGATGGTCCATGGGAGCTTGGTGCTGACAAGCCAGTTCTGACCACGGTGCTACTGGACGAGATCGAGGCGCCCGGCGTCACTGCGCAACTAGGCGAAGAGGCTGTAGTAGAGCGCCGCGCCGGTGGCTCCGTGGTCGTACGTCTTGAGGTTACGAACCGAGCAGCTTTTCGCTCGTGGCTTCTCGGAATGCTTGGGCACGCAGAGGTACTGACTCCCGCCGAGGTCAGGGAGTCGGTAGTCTCTTGGCTTTTTTCCATCACGAGTGCTGGTAAGCGCGCCGATGTTTCGACTCACCGGGGCCGGGACCGAGCTGTTAGCGCAAGTGACATTAGCGATAGCGGGTCGCTGGACGAACCTGAAGTCACGGTCACGGATAGCCCGCACGCTGGATCGATGAGGATGAGCACGGGTAAGCGGTTGCAGCGGCTTCTGGCGCTCCTGGCATGGCTCTTTCGCGTTGGAGAGGCCGAGATATCCGAGATCGTAGAGCGGTTTGCCATGACGGAGTCCCAGGTGGTCGCAGAGCTGGAGCTAGCAGCATGCTGCGGACTCCCTCCTTACACGCCCGATCAGTTGATGGAGCTAGTCGTATTGGATGATCGCGTGATTGCCAATCCGGGATCGCGGTTTACCAGAGACCTGGAACACCCGAGGCGCCTGAGCCCATCGGAAGGCCTTGCGGTGGCAGCAGCAGCCCGAATGATGTTGCAGGTGCCGGGGGCAGACGAAGACGGATCACTGGCTTGTGCTTTGGAGAAGCTGGAGCGAGCGCTTGGCGAGCGTCATAGGGTGGCGGTCAGCCTCGATGTGCCGGCGAACCTGGAGGTGGTCAGGCAGGCTGTGCTTGACAGGGTCCGCCTTGACATCCAGTACTACTCGGCATCGAGTGACCAGGTGACCGAACGGCTTATCGATCCGCTGGCCGTCTTCACAAATGCAGGCCATTGGTACCTAGATGCTTATTGCCATCTGGCAGGCGGCCTGCGATGTTTTCGTGTTGATCGGCTGCTTTCAGCTATCCCTACAGCCGAGAGCTTCGATCCGCAGGCTCTTTGCGGGTCGGCTGCTCATGCTGGTGATTCCCCTATTGCTAGCTCCGGGGTCCTGGGCAAGCTCCTCTGTGACGGCGTTGCAGATGATCGAGCGTTCGTGCCAACTCCAGAGACCCGTGTCGTGACAGTGTCGCTCTCAGGCGACCAGCGCTGGGTCGTCGACATGTATCCGGTCTATGCGGTCAGGGAAGTTGCTGGTGGTCGCTTGGAGGTTGACATGCCGGTTGGTGGTGAAGCCTGGTTGGCGCGGTTGTTGCTATGCCTTGGTACATCGGCAACGGTCTTGGCCCCCGCTGAGCTTGCAGATGCCGGGGTGCGATTTGCCAAGCGCATCCTCGCTCGCTACAACGTCCCGGTCGGCCCGGCGAGCGCCTGAACGACAGCAGGCCGGGAGAGCGTCATGCGCGGAGACATGAAACATCATGAGAAAGCATAAGAACTCATGATCAGCTAGAGTTTGCCGTGTGTATCACTGCTCGCCATCTCTGTTGTCGATTCCGACTACCGGGTGGCCGGGGTGTTGAGCATCGCGAAGGTTGCCCCAGGAGGCGAGGCATACTATCTGCAGGACCTGGGCCGGCGGGATATGAGCTCAGAGACCTGGGGGCCAGATTCAGGCGTTGGGGTGTGGTTGGGTGCTGGTGCAATCGGGCTTGGCCTAGATGGCAGGGTGTTGCCCGCTCATTTGACCGAGCTTCTGGGCGGTTGCGATCCACTTAGCGGTGTGGAGCTCGATCCGGGCCATGCGGGCCGGGTGAAGGTGGCGGCATTCGACCTGATGTTCGCTGCACCGAAGTCGGTTAGCCTCCTGTTCGCCTTGGGCTCTCGTGATCTCGCGTCGGAGGTCCAGTCTGGACATTCATCCGCTGTCGCTGGAGCTCTCGGGTACATGGAGAGCCATGGAATGTCGGCGCGGCGAACTGTGGACGGCAGGCGGTGTGAGGTGCAGGTATCAGGCGCTCTGGCAGCGGGTTTCATGCATGCTACGAGCAGGAGACTTGATCCTCACGTGCATACCCACGTGCTGGTGGCAAACCTTGTGGAGGGCGCAGATGGGCGCTGGTCTGCGCTCGATGCGAGGGGACTGTACATTCAGGCCCTGACCGTCGGCTATCTGTACCAAGCACACCTGCGTAGTGAGCTGACCGAGCGTCTCGGCGTGGAGTGGACGCAGGTGCGAAATGGCATGGCCGATGTGCAAGGAGTGGATCGTCGCGCGATCATGGCCTTCTCGCAGCGAAGGGCTGACATAGAAAAGCAACTCGCGGAGCGAGGATTCTCTAGCCCTCGAGCGACCAGGATCGCAACGGTTGCGACCAGGCCAGCCAAGGACATCCACGTTAGTCTCACAGAGCTGCGAGAGCGCTGGGTCGAGCGCGCCAGCGCGGTTGGCATGGATTCGATGACCATAGATTCGCTGCTCGAGCGTTCTCAAACGCGGCACGAACCTCAGCGGGCAGCCTTGCAGTCGGAGCATTCGCTTGAGGTCACGGCTATTCTCGCAGGCAAGTCACAGGCGTCGGGCCTCTTCGCGCACGAACCATCTGGCGAGGGCACACGTTCACGTGCTGAGCGGGTGAGCGCGGTGCGAGACTCAGGTGCTACTGCTGGGTTCTCTCGCGGTGACATAGTTCGCGCATGGTGCCTGTCGCTACCTTCTGGCGCGCCGGTGGGGGTGATCGAAGAGTGCACAAGCAGGTACCTTGTGTCGGGAATGGTGATGCGGGTGCCCCCGGTGTCGCAGAAGCAGCTGCCAGCCGCGGAAGCTTTCCGCAACGCGCGATCTGATGGTGTTGCCAGCGTGCGCGACCAGCAGCGATGGGTGGTGCCTCGTGCGGTTGTCATGGTGATGGGAGTAACAGGCGAGAACTCCTGGCAATTGCGGGCTGGTCAGCGATTGGGCGTTGCCGGGGCAACTGATGTCAGTGCCGCTGGGGCGCGGTCATGGGCCGCGAGTGGCCTCTTGAGGAGCAGGGAGTGGGATCCGATTTCTCGCTTTGCCGAGCGGGAAGGTTTTCTACCGAGGGACGGGCCTCGCAGGGGCGGTGTGTCTCCCGACCTGTCGGCAGTAATAGCGAGAGGCGCGGCTCTTGCTCGCTGTCGATCCCTCGCCTCGCTGTGCGGGGAGCTAGATACTCTTCGCGAACACTTGGGGGACTCGCTCGCACAGAGCAGGAAATCGCCGGGTAGGCAGCCTGGACAGGAGCAACAGCTCGAGCCATGGTTGGTCCGGCGTCACAGCGGAGCAGTGCCTCGGGTCGTTGTCCAACCTGAAAGATCAACCGCTCTGGCTGAGTCCAGAGAAGGTGATGCGCTCCGGATCACCGGTGACGCGTGGAGCGGTCTGCACCGAAGCGACCTCCTGCGGTACTCCGAGCTAAGTGTTGGCATCGAGGTGAGGTCTTCAATGCTGGCGATGTCTGCTTTAGCGAACCCACCATCACACCTGCTGCAGCGGTTGGGACCTGTGCCAAGAGAGCCTGGCAGCCGAGACGTTTGGTATGCCGCGGCCCGGGCGGTGGAGGGCTATCGCGAACGCTGGGATATTGATGACTCCACGAGCGCACTTGGAACGCCACGGGAGACCGTAAGCGGCGTCAGTCCAGAAGCCGGAGCTGGAGGTTCGTGGGTTCAGGTGTCTCAGTACTTTGCTGTATCGCGGGTGCTAGATGGTGCCGAGCACTTCTTAGCCAGGGATGTTCTGGCGCACAAGACCCCTTCCATCGTTCCCGAAGGACGCTCCCAGCTGGAGGCCTACCGGAATAGTCCCAAGCCGATCGATCTTCGCTTAGCAGGGCGAGATTTGAGGGCAACGAGGGAACAGGATCTTGGAAGGGAGATCTGAAATGATGGACGAGGCTGTTATCGCCGCCCTCAGTCTACTGGCCTGCTGAAAGTGTTCCAGCTGCATCGACCCATGACCTGTGCCATTGGCTGGCCGACGCCGGTGCATGATTAGCTCCTGCCTGGCAGCTGGAGCTGGATTCCGGAACTGCGGCATAGTACGTTCCCGTTTGTGCCTCCCCGTAGCGAGCGTTCACAAACGGCGACGTGATGGACATTTCGAACCAGCACACACCAGTGTTGGACCAGGCGGCGAGGACTAAGACGGTGTCATTATTGCCATACGTGTTTAGGGTTGGATTGTTGCGGCATGTCGCGATGCCCGCCGGAGGAACTGTATCGTCTGGGCAGCCGGCTACGTTGACGCTCACATGATTGGGTCCGCTAGACGACACGTTGTACGGCACGAAATGGATATCTGGCACGAGTGGCGCGAGGTCCTGTGGAAAAACATGCGAGTAGTTGGAGTAGTGCTGAGCCTGCTGGCGCGCTGCTGTCATGGACGTATCGATGGTGGACTGCGCGATGGTGTCCTGATCCGAGGTGCGTGCCCCAAGGAACGTTGGGATGGCAATCGCGAGGACTATTCCGATAATCAAGAGCACTACGAGCATCTCCACGAGTGTGAAACCATGTTCGCTTGCCTCTCCTGGGTTAGCGCAGTCCGGATTGCCGTCGGGCCAGTTGCCTTGGGTGGTGAGCCCAACGTATCCTCGCCGACACAGATGACTCATTGTTCGCAGGGCAAGGCCAAACCTCATGCCTCGGCTGCGTTCGCAATTGTTTGCTCGAAGTATGTTCATGAAAATCTGACCGGCCTCATCGCTTCACCTGCCCTACCGCTATGGTAGCGTACTTTGTACCGCATTGCGGCTTCAGATCCGCGAGGACGCCGGTTCACTCGGCCCTTGGTCATGTTGCGTGGAGTCTAGAGTGGAACCTTGTGGCGCAAGTAATCCGAGCGCTCTGCGATGATACCGTCAATATGGCCAGCGAGCGGGAGCACATCGGACAGGCAGTCTGGGTAAGAGAATGATGGCTGGCCAGTCGTCGGCCTGCTGGGTTCTGGTTCCCGTTAAGGCATTTTCCCGAGCCAAGCTACGGCTTGCTTCTGTTCTGAGCGCGGGTGAGCGTAAGGAGCTGGCAATCGCCATGGCAACGACAGTTGTTGAAGCTGCGAGGCCGATGCCTATCGCCGTTGTTTGTGACGACGCGGAGGTTGCCACTTGGGCAGAAGGCCTTGGAGTGGCTGTGATCTGGAGTCCTGGAGGGGATCTGAGCACCGCAGTGCAGGACGGGGTGACGCACCTCGCATCTGCCGGGGTCTCGTACGCGCTGATCGTGCATGCTGACCTTCCACACGCACGTGAGATCGGCCCATTGACCGGGTGGAATGGCGTAACCCTCGTACCTGATAGGCATCTCGACGGGACGAATGCAATCTGCATTCCCACTGCCTCAGATTTTCGGTTCTCCTTCGGCGCCGGCTCATTTCGGGCGCACGTAGCCGAGGCCTCACGTAGGGGCCTTCCGTTGCGGATCGTGCGAGATCAGTTACTGGGATGGGACATCGATCTTCCGCCAGACTTGGAAGCCATTGAAGGCACTATGTTTCTAGCTCCGCGTTGCCAGCTCCGCGCAGGTCGTCGGATTGCTCGAAACGTTGACTAGCAGGCGATTACGATCGCGCGAGCACGCCTGCCGGCTCACTGGCGGATAACGGAAGGCCGATCCTCCGAGGTGGACAACGCGGGAAGGTCTTCGACGAGCGTCAGCGTTTCTTCGCGGCGGCTGTCTTCTTCGCGGTCGCTGTTGTCTTCGCGGCGGCTGTCTTCTTCGCGGTCGCTGTTGTCTTCGCGGCGGCTGTCTTCTTCGCGGTCGCTGTTGTCTTCGCGGCGGCTGTCTTCTTCGCGGTCGCTGTCTTCTTCGCGGTCGCTGTCTTCTTCGCGGTCGCTGTCTTCTTCGCGGTCGCTGTTGTCTTAGCGGCGGCTGTCTTCTTCGCGGTCGCTGTTGTCTTAGCGGCGGCTGTCTTGATCGCCACTGGCTTGGGGAGTGCCTTGCCCTTGTTGAGGACATCCTTGAACTCAGAGCCAGCCGTGAACCTCACGCCTTTAGACGCAGCAATCTTCAATGGTGCACCCGTGTTGGGGTTGCGGCCCGTGCGTCCGCGCCTCTTGGTGTGATTGAATGTTCCAAATCCCATGAGCGCCACGCGTCTTTGTGCTTTGACCTCCCTCATAACGACAGTCTTGAAGGTATCTATTGCCAGCTCAGCTTGCTGTCTGGTGAGTCCGCTCTGCTTACTTACTTCCTGGACGAGTTCTGACTTGTTCATCGTGACCTCCTTCTTCTTGGGCAATTCAACCCCTGTAATTAATAAAGCCTGGTTGTGGCCAGGTCAAGCATTTTCGTCGAGTACCCTCATAGCTCAGAACTCGATATCCTCGTTGCGTACCCTGGTCGGTGTCATTGATCTAACTCTCGGTGTAACGGTGTCTGCGTGAGCTTATCGCAAGTATGTGAGAAAGTCCCGTATTTGTCGCATTTGCATGGACCACACACGATCGTGTTCGCGCTTGGGCTCTGCTCGTAGGGCGAGCCGAAAGCGGCAAACTGCGGGCGGGTATAAGAGATAGAGGCCTGTGGCATCATTGGTAACTGGCATCTTGAAGGGACGATGCCCCCGTAGCTCAGTCGGACAGAGCAGCTGCCTTCTAAGCAGACGGTCGCAGGTTCGAGTCCTGCCGGGGGCGCCCGGCCGATCGCGCCAGGGCGCGAACCGTCGAGTTCGCGCCGCCTGGCACGCGGAACCACGATATAACGCGGTCGCGACCTTCGACGCGGATCTCGTGGACGAGCGCCCGGAGGATCGCCTTGCGCGCTGGCACGGTGCCGCCGGTGACGGCCTTCTCGATGTGTTGTCGCATCTCGTCGATCACCTCGGCGTCGGGTGCGGTGGCCGACGCCTGCTGAACGGCGACGACCAGCTCTTCACGCCGTTGGCGGAGGTTGCGCACCTTGGCGGCGAGCCCCTCCAGACGCTTGGCGCACTGGGCTTCGGACAGCGTCCCGGACTCGAACGCCGAGAGGTAGCGCTCGATGGCGTCTTCGGCCTTGGTGATCCCCGCCTCGGCGACGGCCTTGTCGAAGAGGTCGGTGCGCTCGTAGGTGCAGAGGAGCGCGTCGAGGATCGCCGCGTCCAGCGCTTCTGCCGGCAGGCGCTCGGCTGGTGAGCGCCTTGTCGGCCCGCCAGCGCGACGTGTCGAGATCCTCGCCGCGTTCGGCCGCGACCACCATCGCGCCCAACTGGTCGAGCACGTAGTGGTACGGGAGGCTCGCGTAGCGGTGGTCGAGCGGTTGGAAGCGGTCGAGGAGCCGGAGTCGGTAGAGCGTGGTCAAGCGGTGCTGGGCGGTGTTCGTGTTGTCGAAGTACATCTCGGCCAGCTGGTCGGTGGTGAACACGCGGTGTCGGTAGAGCATGGTCAAGATGATCCGGTCCCGTTCGGTCAGCCGGTGCGCCACCGACATCACGAGCCCGTCGACGGCCCTCGGTCGGAGAGAAGAAGCAGTCATGAGAACACTCCCAAGGAGTCGGGGTTCGCGACTGGCGGGGGTGGAGTAGCGACACGCTGGTCCTTTAGCGCACGCGACCCCCTCCGTTCAGGATGGGCGACCGTGCTGGCGGGGGTGCTGGCGACCGTAGTGGCGACCCGGTGGAGCCCTCTCACGCCGAGTACCCCGCACGGAGGGCCTTCGTGTGCCGAGCCGCCAGGCTGATCGCGGGCCTCTCGACCAACGGCTCGAGGTCCGCATTGTGGGAGGCCGGGTACGCCACATACGTGACCTGCAGCTTCACAGGACCCGTCCGTCCAGGGCGCGAACCCGACCGGTGATCGGGAGTGTCGCGATATCGCGATACCATGAAGTCATGGCAAAGCAAACCACGGTCAGGTTGCCCGATGAGCTGGCCGACGAAGCGGAGGCGGTTGCTCGCGTTCGCGGCACCAGCGTGAACGCGTTGATCGTCGACTCGCTCAGCGCTGAGGTTGCGCGCGTACGGGAGGACAAGGACTTCGTGACTCGCGCTCGCAAGCTGCTGGAGCGAGACAAGGAGCTCCTCGACCGACTCGCCAGGTGATGCGATACCTCAGCCTGGCCGAGTACCTCTGGCTGGCAGAGCAGGTCACCGGGATCGAGGCCGCGGTGCTCTCGAAGGCGGCGAGGATCGATCTGGCTGATTCGGCGCTGCACGCGCCTTCGGCCAGCTTCGGCGGCGAGGAGTTCTACCCCGACGTCATCGACAAAGCGGCCGTGCTCACCTGTCGCCTCGCATGGAACCACCCCCTCCCCGATGGGAACAAGCGTGCTGCATGGGCCGCGCTCGTCCTCTTCCTCGATCTCAACAGGATCGTCTGGTCGCCGGATCCGCCTGATGTCGACGACGCCGAGCAGGCCATGCTGGCTGTGGCTGCACATGAGGTCGACGAGTCCTGGTTCGCCGACTGGCTTCGCCAGCGGGTGGAGATGACCTGAGTCTGGATCCACCGATTTGTAACAGCTGACTCGCAGCGGGCATTCGCGTAAAAGGCCTCCCGGGCTGGGAGAATGACGGTGCTCTACGCCGCCGGACCCCCAACCCGAGGAGGCACTTTCAGTGACCGCAGTCTCGCGCGGAATTGACCGCATCGAGGTAACATTCGACGATCCGAACCTGGTCGCTAACGCCGGGCTGCTGCTCATGGCGACGCTCGTGGGTCGCCTGGGTCTCGAGAAGCTCATCAACAGCACCGTTCGCATGGCCGGGCGCATCGGCGGGGCGCGCCCGGGACGCAAGGTTCTCACCCTCGTACACGCCATGGTGGCCGGCGCCACCCATATAGATCACGCAGATGTGCTGCGCTCCGGTTCGACAGCGGCGGTGCTCGGCCACACGGTGATGGCACCCTCGACGCTCGGCACGTTCCTGTGGGCCTTTACCTTCGGGCATCTGCGTCAGCTGGACAAGGTAGTAGGCGAGTCCCTTCGCGGAGCCTGGGCCCTAGGTGCAGGACCAGGACCAGGGGACTTGGTCATCGACGTCGACTCCACCATCTGCGAGCTGTGCGGGCACACAAAGCAAGGAGCTGGCTTCGGCTACACCAAGGTCCGCTGCTATCACCCGATCCTCGCCACCCGGGCCGGTACCGGCGAGGTGCTCCATGCGCGGCCGAGAAAGGGGCCGGCCAACACCCAGCGCGGGGCCAAGCGCTTCATCGAGGAACTCGTCGCCCGCCTGCGCCGGGCCGGTGCGATAGGCGAGCTCGCCATGCGTTTCGACGCCGGCTTCTACAACCAGGTGCTGCTCGAGACCCTCGAGCGTCTGGGCGTGCGCTACTCGATGGGGGTGCGCATCACGAGGCATCTGGCCAGGGCGATCGAGAGCATCGACGAGGGCGACTGGCGCCGCATCGTCGACTACAGCCTCGACGGGGTGGCCGAAGTGGCCGAGACCACCTACAAGGGTCGTCGCCTCATCGTGCGCCGCATTCGCACCCTCCATGGCCAGCAACCGCCAGGTCGAGTAGCGCAAGGGCATGACGATGTGGGCGACCACCTCGCGTACGCTCCATCCGGCACACAGGCTGGGACGGTCCCACTCCTCGGGGGACTGCGCGGCCAGCAGTTCGGTGAGCCGACGACGGTGATCGACGATCATCGCCACCAGCAGTGCGTCGTCGGTTGCCATCACCGTTTGGCTGAACCGGTGAGCTTGGCGAGATGGGCGGCTAAGCGGTCGAGCGAGGTCAAGAACCCGGCCTGGGCTTCGGGACGGCGGAACGCTTCGGGCACGTTGGTCTGGTGGATGTGGACCTCGGTGCGATCCTCGCCCACGTCGGTGAAGGTGGCGGTGACGGTCATCCCGCTGTGCACTTCGGTCCACACGAGCAGCTCCGGCTCGATGATCTTTACATAGGTCGCGCTGGTCGGGTACTCGCTGCCGTCGGCATCGTTGACCATGACGGTTTCGAACACCCCGCCCGGGCGGGGGTCGACCCGAATGCGCTCCAGGGGAGCAGTAGTTCCTTGCGGCCCCCAGAAGTGAGTCAGGTGCTCCGGCTCGATCATGCAACGGAACACAAGCGGGCGCGGCGCGTCGAAGACTCGGGTGAAGGACAGCTCCCCTGCTTCCGACTGCTGGTCGTTCATGGGCCCTACCTGCCTCCTCGCTGGTCGGTTTGGATATCGCGCAGATGGGCGTCGAGCTTGTCGAACCGTTTGTCCCAGACCCGGCGGTGCTCCTCAATCCACTCGAGCGCCGCGTCGAGGGCGGCTCGTTCCAAATGGCATGGCCGGAACTGGGCATGCCGGGATCGCGAGATCAACCCGCACCGCTCCAGTACCTTCAGGTGCTTCGAGATACCTGGCAGGGTCATGGCGAACGGGGCGGCCAGCTCGTTCACCGTGGCGTCCCCTCGCGCCAGGCGACCGACGATGGCCCGCCTCGTAGGATCGGCGAGCGCGGTGAAGGTGGCGTTGAGTCGTTCCTCGGTCAGCGGCACCGTTCACACCTCATGGCGAGTACTGTACCTGTGGGTTAGTTAGCTGTCAAGTTATATAATGTTTGACGGTCTCGAGCCGCTACAGAGTCGCAAATCCAGTGTTGGGCGTTCTGAAGTTGTCTCCGCAACGCTCCGTTCCGCCCGTCGCGACGACCTATTGGGCGATTGGCTTGCCCAATCAGAGACGTGAGTTCGGTCCCGAGCGCACGCAGAATAACGACCGGGACCCGGCGTTCCGGGACGGTCGCACGCCTCATCGATGACACCCGTTCCGGGGCCCATCCTGGCGGCTGAGTGCCGGGCACCAACAACTTGAAGCCCCTGGTCCTGAAGGGCCAGGAGGCTTCAACACCACACTCTTTGACCCAGCTGTAGCACCTGGAGAAGAGCTCGCTGAACTCTACCGTGACCGCTGGACCATCGTTATGTCATCTCTAGTGGTGTCAACTCGCCTCTGAAGAGGTCCAGATGGTACGGGTCTCGACGTGGCCGTGGCTCTTGTAGCTCTCGGTGTAGGGCTTCGACCACTTCTGCTCTTCGAGCGTAGCGATCGCCTCGTAGAGCTTGGGCTGGTTCCCGCAAGCGCCAAGAGAAAGTCGGCCGACTTCTCTTCTATCAATGACGTTGCATGCTCCCGTTGCGTTTCGGTGCGCTTGCCGGTGCAAGTCCGGTCCGGGTAGTGACTAAGCAGCCCGGTAGCTGGTGGCCCGCGGAAGGGGAGACCCGACTGTCGAAGAAGCGCCATGACAAAGGCGCCTTGGGCGTCGAGCAAGGGTGCGGTCAGTACGATGAGGAACCGTGCATCGTCGTCAATTACACCCCCACGGAGACGTGGGGCTAAGCGGGAGCCGAGCCTGTACTTCCTGGGCGAAGGCCATCTACGGTGCGAAGGCCTTTGACGTGCAGCACCCAAGAACCCGTCGGTGTACAGAGCGCGGAACGCTCATAGAGTCCACTGACGAAACAGCAGAGATCCGTCCCTGCACTGCCAAGATGGCCGCGGGCTGCCGACCTGCGATGCCCGGTAACAGCGAGGCCTATGAGCAGTGGCCTATAAGCAGTGATCCTGCGAAAGAGTGGATCGCCGAGCGGAAGTCGGAGGAGTCGGTAGTAGCGGAGATGGTCGGGACAGCATAACCCGTTGGATCGAAGGGCCTCTAGCCAGGTGGGCTGGGCGACCGACGACGACTGTGGGATTGACCTTCGGGCTATTCACCCACCCGTCATTGACGCTGAGGTCAAGGAATCGGAGGCGCAGCTTGGGTCGCCCGCCAACGTCGGTGGCATCGCGGAATGCGGACGATCGACTGCCTGGGGGAAAGCCGGATGAGGGAGAACTTCATGTCCGGTTTGGGAATGGAGCCGCTAGGGAGGTCGTTGTCCAGACTGGCTGAGATGGGTGAGACAGCGTAACGCCCAGCACCCGACACAAGGTCAAAAGAGCGGCTGAACCAGTAGCCTCCCTTACCACCGAGCGGATGGGTGAGGTCATGGGCCGGGAGCCTTCGAGCTCGCTGGATGAACGCTCGGCTTCCACGCTTGGGCGGCGACTTGGAGGATGTCCCAGGGTGAGCCGAGGGGTGGGGTGTAGGACAGGTCGAGGTCGGAGAGCTCCTCGACGCTCATGTGGTGGTATAGGGCTGTGGCCGCGGTGTCGATGCGTTTGGCAACGCCGGTGGCGATGGCGCCGAGCATCTGGACGCCGAGAAGCCGGCCGGTTCGGGTGTCGCCGGTGATGCGCACGTGCACTGGTTGGGCGCCGGGGTAGTAGGCCTTGTGGTCATCTGCGGTGACCGCCACGGTCCAGGGGGCGAGACCGGCGGCAGCGGCCTCATGGTGGCGCAGACCGGTGCGGGCGACGACGAGGTCAAAGATCTTCACGACTTGGGTGCCGAGCGAGCCGGCGAATATCCGCTCCCCGCCTATCGCGTTCTCGCCGGCGACCCGGCCCTGTTTGTGGGCGGTGGTGCCGAGCGGCAGGTAGGCGTCGGTGTCGAGGACGCGGTGGTAGGTGTGGACGCAGTCCCCGGCCGCGTACACGCCCGGGAGATTGGTGCGCATGCGCCGGTCCACAGCGAGCGCGCCCCGGGCGCCGAGGGTCGCCCCCGCGGCGGTGGCGAGAGTGGTGTCGGGGCGCACACCAACCACGACCAGCACCAGGTCCGCGCTGCGGGCGAACCCCCCGGTGCCGCTCACGTGCAGCTCCTGGCCGGTCTCGCGGATCTCGGTGACGGTGGTGTCGGTGACGACTTCGACGCCGTGACCAGCGAGGGCGACCCCGACAAGGGTGGCAAGCTCGGGGTCGATGCAGGGTGATCGGCAAAGTCTGGGAGTGCACCAGGCCACTGGGCTGATGCTGCGAGCTGATCGCTCGGGATTGGCTCGGTGACCGTTGTGTAGGTGGCTTGTGAGCGCGGCAGATAGCGGCAGT